>JBJOIR010000015.1:0-39435 GCA_046047055.1 Pseudomonadota bacterium
GGAAGGGGCGGGTGACGATTTCTGGTACCCCAGTATGAGGAACCCGCCCCTTCCTCTGTCAACTGCCGCCCCCAAACTGAAGGCAGCAGTCGATCAAAGATTTAACGTATCAGTTAAAGCGGACGTAATCAAAGTCCACAGGCTGACGGTTGATACCCATGACGGGTGGCGCGATCCAGTTGGCGAATTTGCCTGGCTCAACGCAACGGCCCATCAGGCTGGCCACATAGGCGCGGTCTTCGTTGGTGGGCAACCACTCGCCCACTTTGGACATCCACTCTTCGTCGCTCACCACACGGCCATCGGGCGTGATTTTGGCGCCAGACAAAGAACCAATGTTGCGGTGGAACGCCTTGTGAGGGGCGGTCAAAGTGAAGGGAATACCTGCCTTGGAAATCACACGGTTCCAACGGTCGATGCCGCCCTTGGAGTCGGTGATGTAGTCGTCGCGCAGCACTTCGTTCAAAGCGTTGAGCATCGGCACTTCTTTTTCGATCAACTTGCCGTCTTCAACCGACAAGATCTTGTAGCTGTTGCCCTTCAAGACGTGGTCATCGGTGCGTTTGCCTTCTTCGTAACGGCCTTTCAAGCCCGAGCTGTAGAAGGTGGCGGCGTTGGACGATTGGTCAGCACCGAACAAGTCGATGGTCACCGAGAAGTGGAAGTTGATGTAGCGCTGAATGGTGGGCAAATCAATCACACCAGCGGCGCGCAGCTTGGCCACATCGTCGGTCTTGAGTTGGTTCATCACATCCACAGTGCGTTGGATGGTGCGGCTCACGCCGGACTCGCCCACAAACATGTGGTGGGCTTCTTCGGTCAGCATGAACTTGGTGGTGCGGGCCAGCGGGTCAAAAGCCGACTCGGCCAAGGCGCACAACTGGAACTTGCCGTCGCGGTCGGTGAAATAAGTGAACATGAAGAACGACAACCAGTCAGGGGTCTTCTCGTTGAAGGCCTGCAAGATGCGGGGGTTGTCTTCGTTGCCGCTGTTGCGCTGGAGCAAAGCATCGGCTTCTTCGCGGCCGTCTTTGCCAAAGTACTTGTGCAACAAATACACCATGGCCCACAGGTGGCGGCCTTCTTCGACGTTGATCTGAAACAGGTTGCGCAGGTCGTACATGCTGGGCGCGGTCAGGCCCAAGTGGCGCTGCTGCTCAACCGATGCAGGCTCGGTGTCGCCCTGAGTCACGATAATGCGGCGCAGGTTGGCGCGGTGCTCGCCAGGCACGTCTTGCCAAGCTTTTTCACCGATGTGATCACCGAAATGGATCTTGCGGTCTTGCTCGCCGGGGTTCAAGAAAACACCCCAACGGTAGTCACGCATCTTCACATGGCCAAACTGTGCCCAGCCTTGCGGATCAACGCTCACGGCAGTGCGCAGGTACACGTCCATGTCTGTGGAACCTTCGGGGCCCATGTCGTCCCACCAGTTGATGAAGTTGGGTTGCCACTGTTCCAAGGCACGTTGCAGGGTGCGGTCTTCGCTCAGGTTGACGTTGTTAGGAATCTTTTCGCTGTAGTTGATACCAGACATGAGAGTCTCCAGAATTAAAGCAACGGTGGGGTCAAATTTCGGTTGCAGCCAGCACCACCGGGAAGCCGGCTGCACAACGCAAAAACATCAAACGCGGTTCATGTCGAACTGAACTTTTTCGCCTTTGCCATACACCTTCAAGGCGCCCTTTTCGCCCACTGCGTTGGGGCGCTGGAAGATCCAGTTTTGCCAAGCGGTCAAACGGCCAAAAATGCGGGTCGCCATGTTCTCTTTTTGCGCAAAACGCAAGTTGGCTTCCAGACCGGTCAAGGCGTCAGGCGACATGGCGCTGCGCTCTTCCAGAGCCAAGCGGATCTCGTCGCCCCAGTCGATGTCGTCGGGCGCTGCCGTGACCAAGCCCAGGCCCAAGGCGGCATCGGCGTCCAGGGCTTGGCCAATGGCGGCACGGGCGGCTTCCATGGCGGGCACTTCTTCGTAAAAACGGCGCTGCAAGCGGGTTTGGTCGTTCACCATTGGGAAGAAACCAAAGTTCATCTCGCTCAGCTGCATCTTGGGCGCTTTGGCCGCATCGTCGGGCAACGCCAGCATGTAGGTGCGGTCAGCGCAGAAAGCCAATTCAGCCAACGTGCCCACAAAGCAAGAGCCCTCTTCGACCAAGGCAAACAAGCTGCGTGAAGTCACATCCATGCGGGCCAGCGTGCGGCGCAAGTGGCCAATGGTTTCACGCACAAACCAGTGGTCTTTGTGAGCCAACAAAGCGGCATCGGCCGCCAGCACGTGGGCAGCCTCACCCGAGGTTTTCAAAATCCAAGTGCCCATGTCCAGTTCATTGGTGCGCATGTGCAAGATGGCGTCGTCCAACTCGCGCACCATTTGCAGAGGCCACCAGTTCACACCCGCGGCCTCAATGGCGGCGATGTCGCTGGCAGGTGCCGTGGCGGGAGCCTTCACAGTGAAGGTAGCAATGCGCTTGGCACGGTCAATCTCGACGCTCACATGGGTGTAGCTCAGGCTGTCGGCGGCGATACTGCGGTTCAAGGGCGTCAAGGTCACGCCTTTGGCGCCGGCCGGACGCTTGCTGGTGGCCGCCAACTTGACCGCACGCGCTTGCACGGCTTCTTTGAAAACAGCGGGCTTGGCAACCGCATCGACCAGGCGCCAGTCGACGGCTTTTTGGCCGCGCACACCTTCAACGCTGGTGCAGAAAATATCGGCCAAGTCGTGGCGCACATGGCGCTTGTCGGTCACGCGGGTCAAACCGCCTGTGCCGGGCAACACGCCGAGCAATGGCACTTCTGGCAGAGACACGGCGCTGGAGCGGTCATCGACCAAGACGATTTCATCGCAGGCCAAAGCCAATTCATAGCCGCCGCCTGCGCAAGCACCGTTCAAGGCCGCGACAAACTTCAGGCCGTCGTGTTTGCTGGAGTCTTCAATGCCGTTGCGGGTTTCGTTGGTGAACTTGCAAAAGTTGACTTTCCAGCCGTGTGTCGAGACTCCCAACATGAAGATGTTGGCACCCGAGCAGAAGACGCGGTCTTTCAAGCTGGTCACCACCACCGAGCGCACTTCTGGGTGCTCGAAGCGAATGCGTTGCAATGCGTCGTGCAACTCAATATCCACACCCAGGTCGTAGCTGTTCAACTTGAGCTTGTAGCCTGGGCGAATGCCGGCGTCTTCGTTGATGTTGATCGACAGCGTGGCAATCTCACCGTCAAAAGCCAGTTGGATGTGTTTGTATTGAGCGGGGTTGGTTTGGTAATCAACCTGAGGTGCTGTGGTCATGGTGGTCTCCGAAGAAGCGGGTTGGATTTGATGTCGGTCAAAAAATGCATTTCAGTGCATGTTGATCTGAAGTTTAGTGCAGACCATTCACTGCCGCAACGTGCACTTTACTGCATTTACTAAGTATTTACCCCAGGAAATGACATTTCCACGCCCACCTCAGGCAGACAACTGCACCTGTTGGCGAACCGAAGTACGCAAAGCCTCAAAGGCTTGGTCTTCGGTGCGGCCACTGGTGTTGATGGCCAAATCGGCTTTGGAATAAAAAGCCGAGCGACCTTCCAAGATGCGCTTGAGGTCTTCCATGGCCTCTTTGCTGGCGGCCATCGGGCGCATGTCGCCTTGCGCCGCCACACGACCCATGTGGTCAGCAGCATCGGCTTGCAACCACACCGTGGTGCAATGCGACAACAGCAGGTTGAAGTTGGCCGAATCCGAGACCAAGCCCCCGGGTGTGGCGATCACCACTTCAGGGTAGATTTGTATGGCTTCCTCCAAGGCGCGGCGTTCGTAACGGCGGTACGCGTTGGCCCCATAGAGGTTGTGGATCTCGCTGATTTGGCAGCCTGCAAATTGTTCAATTTCGCGGCTGAGCTCAATGAACGGAAAGCCCAAATCTTTTGCCAAACGCTGGCCCAGCGAGGTTTTGCCTGCACCCCGCAAACCAATCAGGGCGATGCGGTTTTTGCGCTCTTGCGCGTTGCCCCCCTCGCCAAACATATCGCCCAATTGCACTCGGGCTCGGCGCAAATCGGCCTCGCTGCGCTTGGAGAGCAATTCTCGAATCAGCAACCATTCGGGGGATGTGGTGGTCACATCACCGAGCAACTCGGCCAACGAACATTGCAAGGCGTTGGCCACCTGCAACAAGACCAGCACCGAGACATTGCCGGTGCCGTATTCGAGGTTGGCCAAATGGCGCTCGGACACATCGGCCGCCACCGCCACGGCACGGCGCGTCATGCCTTTGCGCGAACGCAAATTGCGCACCCGTTCGCCCAACGCTTCCAGGAATGGACTGCGCTTGGCCTCGGCCTCGGACTCGGCGGGCTCCATCAACATGGATTCTTGAGATGTCATGCTCAACCTTTGACGAAAAACCTAGGGAAAACCCTTTAAATTCAACAACCCCAAAACATGCACTTTATTGCATACTTGCCAGTAAGCACAATAATGCATCAACTGCTGTTTATACCGCCAAGTGAGCGACCTGAACAGTCTTTTGTAGCAAAACAGTGCATGCGCCTCGCCGTGCTGATGCCCGTCGATGGCCCACGTTGACTTGAACACAACTTCTGAAAGCCACGCACATGACCCACTCTTTGCTTCCCAACTTCTTGGCCGGACGTTGGCAAACCGGCACCGGCGCAGGCACGCCCTTGTTTGACCCGGTGCTGGGCACCGAACTGGCACGTGTTTCGAGTGCAGGCCTCGATTTGGCCGAAGGCTTTGCCTTTGCGCGCACCCAAGGTGGCGCGGCATTGAGAGCACTGAGCTATGCACAACGGGCCCAATTGTTGAGCCAGATTGCCGAAGTGCTGCAAACCCACCGCGACGCGTATTTCGACATCGCCACAGCCAACAGCGGCACCGTGGCCAAAGACTCAGGGGTGGACATCGACGGTGCCATCTTCACCTTGGGTTATTACGCCAAACAAGGCGCCGCTTTGGGCGAAGCCAAGTTGATTTTGGATGGCCAACGCATCCGCATGGCCAAAGACCCGGTCTTCCAAACCCAACACATTCAAGTCCCCACACAGGGCGTGGCGTTGTTCATCAATGCCTTCAACTTCCCCAGCTGGGGACTGTGGGAAAAAGCCGCGCCCGCCTTGTTGTCGGGTGTGCCCGTGATCATCAAGCCCGCCACCGCCACCGCATGGTTGACCCAACGCATGGTGCAAGACGTGGTCAACGCCGGCATCTTGCCGGTGGGCGCTTTGTCGGTCATTTGCGGTTCATCGGCCGGCCTGATGGACGCCTTGCAGCCCTTGGATGTGGTCAGTTTTACGGGCTCAGCCGAAACGGCCAAGATCATCCGCAGCCACCGCGCGGTGACCGAACTCTCAGTGCGTTGCAACATCGAGGCCGACAGCCTGAACAGCGCTCTGCTGGCGCCCAACGCCACATCCGAGAGCGAGGCGTTCACTTTGCTGGTGAACGAAGTCTGCCGCGAGATGACTGTCAAATCAGGCCAGAAGTGCACCGCCATTCGCCGCATCTTTGTGCCGCGCGCTGTGTACAGCGCAGCCGCAGCAGCCATTGCCGCCAAGTTGGCCAAAACCACGGTGGGCAACCCACGCAACCCCTCGGCCCGCATGGGCGCATTGGTCAGCCAAGAACAAAAAGCCAGTGTGTTGGCCGGCTTGGCCCAGCTCAAGACCGAAGCCACGGTGCTGTATGACGGCCATGCAGCGGGCCTCTTGGACGCAGATGCCGCCAGCTGCTGCGTCGCCCCGGTCTTGCTGGGCACCGAGCAACCGATGACCGCGCATGTGCTGCACACAGTGGAAGTGTTTGGCCCCGTCGCCACCCTCATGCCCTACGACAGCGTGGCCGATGCGTACGCCATGATCCGCCGAGGCGACGGCTCATTGGTGTGCTCGGTGTACAGCGAAGACCCGGCATTCACAGCCCAAGCCTCGGTCGAGTTGGCCAGCAGCCACGGCCGTGTGCACGCCATCTCGCCCGACGTGGCCGCCTTGCACAGCGGTCACGGCAATGTGATGCCCATGAGCCTGCACGGCGGCCCAGGCCGCGCCGGAGGGGGCGAAGAGTTGGGCGGCTTGCGGGCCCTGAACTTCTACCACCGCCGCAGCGCGGTGCAAGGCAGCGCGCTGGCACTGGACGTCTTGGCGTCCCAAGGTGTGGCCTTGCCTTTATAAAGCGACCGCTAGGCACCTGAAAAAACAAAGAGGAGACAACCCATGACCCGCACCGTGAATGCCCCAACCGCCGACTTCAACTTTGCCCAACACCTGATCGCCTGCAACACCCACCGGGCCAGCAAAACCGCGCTGATCGACGATGAGGGCGCGCTGACGTATGGCGAACTGTCCGAACACATTCGCCGCTTTGCCGGTGGCCTGAAGGCCATGGGCCTGAAACGCGAAGAGCGCGTGTTGCTGCTCATGCACGACAGCAGCGACTGGGTGGTGGCCTTTTTGGGCGCGCTGTACGCCGGGGTGGTGCCAGTAGCTGTGAACACCTTGCTCACCGCCGAAGACTATGCCTTCATGTTGACCAACAGCCGGGCGCAGGCCGCCTTGGTCTCGGGCGCCCTGTTGCCCACCTTGCAAGCGGCGCTGGAATTGGGCAAAACCGAGGTGCAGCAGGTGGTGGTCTCGCGCCCCACCGCGGCGCTGGCCCAAGGCCAATGGAACATGGCCGATGTGGTGCAGCAAAACAACCCCGCGCTGCCCGTCAACACATTGGCCGATGAGCCGGCCTTCTGGTTGTATTCGTCGGGCTCCACGGGCAAACCCAAAGGCACTGTGCACAGCCAAGGCAACCTGTACTGGACGGCCGAGTTGTATGGCAAAGGCGTTTTGGATTTGAAAGAAAGCGACACCGTTTTTTCAGCCGCCAAATTGTTCTTCGCCTACGGGTTGGGCAATGCCCTCACTTTCCCCTTGAGCGTGGGCGCTACGGTGGTGCTGATGGCCGAGCGGCCCACCCCGCAGGCCACCTTCAAGCGCATGGTCGAGCAACAGCCCACGGTGTTTTATGGTGCCCCCACTGGCTATGGTGGCATGTTGGCCAGCCCCGATTTGCCTGCCAAAAAGCAAGTGGCTCTGCGCTTGTGCTCATCCGCTGGCGAAGCGTTGCCGCGTGACATTGGCGAGCGTTGGACCCAGCACTTTGGCTGCGAAATCATTGACGGCATTGGCTCCACCGAGATGCTGCATGTCTTCTTATCGAATCGGCCGGGCGACGTGCGCTATGGCACCACTGGCAAAGCTGTGGCGGGCTACCAATTGGAGCTGCGCAACGAAGACGGCAGCGTGGTCACGGGCGACAACGAGATTGGCGATTTGTACATTCAAGGCCCCAGTGCCGCGCTCATGTACTGGAACAACCGCGACAAAACACGCGACACCTTCCAAGGCGTTTGGACCAAGAGTGGCGACAAGTACACCCGCGACCCCGACGGTTACTACACCTATGCGGGCCGCAACGACGACATGTTGAAAGTCAGTGGCATTTATGTCTCGCCGTTTGAGGTGGAATCCACCTTGGTTCAGCACCCGGCCATTTTGGAGGCGGCCGTCATCGGCAAAGAAGACACCGACGGGCTGACCAAAACCAAAGCGTTTATCGTGCTCAAAGCCGGGCAGCAATTGACGCAAGACGAAGTGAAAGCTTTTGTCAAAGAACGACTGGCCCCCTACAAGTACCCGCGTTTCATTGACTTTGTCACGGAATTGCCCAAAACAGCCACCGGCAAAATCCAGCGCTTCCGCCTGCGCGATCTGGAAAAAAAGTGAGCTTGCAACACTGAATCGGGGCCCTGCTGGTGCCGATGCACCGCAGAAAGACGAAATAGCCATAAATACCCATTTATGGCTATTTTTATTTCAATTCATAAAAGTAAATTAAAAAGACAAGACCTTATTTTTATCAGTACAAACCCTTAAAATCAGTTTTTTCGGCACAGGGTGTGTCGAACAGAGGGTGCGATGCAAGTCAAAACAAAACTGATGTTGGGTGGCCTGGTGGCTTTTCTGGGGCTGTTGGCCGTTTCGGTCACCGCCTTGTTTTTAGAGAAAACCAGCATGCTGGATGACCGAAAAGTCAAAACCCGGCATTTGGTGGAGTCGGCCCACACCGTGTTGGCCCATTTTCATGAGCTTGAAAAGTCGGGCACCCTGAGCACGCAACAAGCCCAAGCTGCGGCCATTGAAGCGGTCAAATCCATGCGTTACGAGCAGAAAGAATATTTCTGGCTGAACGACCTGACCACCCCGGTGCCGCAAATGATCATGCACCCCACGGTGCCGGCGTTGAACGGCAAAGTCCTCGACGGGGCCAACTTCAATTGCGCCACCACGCTGCAAGCTGGCGCAGATGGCCCCATCTTGCACACCGACGGTAAAAAGAACCTGTTTGTGGCCTTCAACGAAGTGGTGCAACAGTCGGGCCACGGCTTTGTGACCTACAACTGGCCCAAGCCCAAATTGGGCGGAGGCACAACCGAAGAGTTGTTCGAAAAACTTTCGTATGTGAAGAAATTCGAGCCCTGGGGTTGGGTCTTGGGTTCGGGCATTTACATCGACGACGTGGACCAAAAATTTTGGGAGCTCGCGCTGCAATTTGGCAGCATGGTGCTGGTGGTCATGCTCATTTTGGGCCTGATGATTCGCTGGCAAGTGGCGGGCATCACACGCCCTCTGAACGAGCTGCGGGCGATGGTGGTCTCGATCGAAAACACGTCGGATTTTTCGCGCCGTTTGAAAATTCAAAGCCACGATGAACTGGGCCAAACCGCCATGGCGTTCAACCAATTGCTGGCCGCCCAACAAGTGGCCATCGGCGAAGTCAATGCGGTGGTGGAAGCCATTGCCGCAGGCGACTTCAGCAAACGCGTGAATGCCGACCTGAAGGGTGATTTGGGCATCATGAAAGCCGCCGTCAATGCCAGTGCACAAAGCGTTGACGCCACCATGAAGGCCTTGCAAGAAGTGATGTTGGCCTTGTCAAACGGCCAATTCAGCAAGCGCATGTCGAGCGACGTGCAAGGCGAATTGCGCGCCGCCGTCGACAGCGCCATGCAAGCCATGCAAACCCTGCTGGATGATGTGGGCCATGTGATGAATGGTGTGGCACAAGGAGATCTGCGGGGCCGCATCCAGGCTGAGGGCCGTGGCGATTTGGCCTCGCTCAAAGACAACATCAACAGCTCTCTCGAAGCCTTGGGCAGCAGCATGGTGGTGATCAACAGCAACACCCGCCAAGTGGCCGCTGCGGCCAACGAGACCAGCCAAGCCATCAGCCAGATCAGCGACGGTGCGCAAAACCAAATGCACGCCATCGGTCAACTGGCCAACGCGGTGCGCGAGACCGCGGTGTCGGTCACCGATGTCTCGAAAAACACCGAGACCGCCAGTGCGCGCTCGCAAGAGTCGATGGCGATTGTGCGCGCCGGTAAAGACAAAATGTCGACCATGGTCGAAGTGGTCAACGGCATAGCCGCGAACTCTGAAAAGATCAACAAAATCACCGAAGTGATCGAGAGCATCGCCAACAAAACCAACCTGCTGTCACTCAATGCCGCCATTGAAGCCGCCCGGGCGGGTGAGCACGGCAAAGGGTTCTCGGTGGTGGCCGAAGAGGTGGGCAAACTGGCATCGAGCAGCGCCGAGAGCACCCAAGAAATTGCCCAGTTGGTGCAACAAGCCGTGGCCGAAGCCAAACGCGCCGTGGCCACGGTGCAAGAAGTCAGCCGCGACATGGAACGCATCGAATCGGGTGCCAACGAGGCTAACGGCATGATGCAACGCATCTCTGCGGCCTTGGAGCAACAAAGCTTTGCGGTACAAGAGATCAATGCCAACGTGGCCAACCTGAACAAGATCGCAGAATCAAACGCGGCCGCGAGCGAAGAGATCACGGCCACCGTGATCGAACTCTCCAAGATCGCCGATGGCACGCGTCAAGAGGTCGACAAGTTCAAGGTTTAACCGCGAACAGGGCGCCACGAGCGTGGCGGCCAAGTCTGAAATTTGGCGCTGCGGGTTGGCCCCGCAGCTTGACTTCAGGTGTCTTTGCTGACTTTGATGGTCGGAAACTTCGACGAAAAGTCTTTCGCCTTGGCGGCAATTTTCACAGCTACTTGGCGGGCCACCGCTTTGTAAATTTGGGCCACTTCACCATCAGGGTCAGACACCACGGTGGGCTTGCCGTTGTCCGCCTGCAAGCGAATTTGCATGTTGAGGGGCAACGCGCCCAGATAGTCCATGTTGTATTCGGCGGCCATTTTTTTGCCGCCATCAGCGCCAAAAATGTGCTCCACATGGCCGCACTGGGTACACACGTGCACCGCCATGTTTTCGACCAAGCCCAAAATGGGCACGCCGACTTTCTCGAACATCTTCACGCCTTTTTTGGCATCGAGCAGGGCGATGTCTTGTGGCGTGGTGACGATCACGGCGCCGGTCATGGGCACGCGCTGCGACAGCGTCAACTGGATGTCGCCCGTGCCGGGGGGCATGTCCACAATCAGGTAGTCAAGTTCTTTCCAGTTGGTCTGGCGCAGCAGCTGCTCTAACGCCTGGGTGGCCATGGGGCCGCGCCAGATCATGGCTTCGTCTTGGCTGACCAAGAAGCCAATCGACATGACCTGCACGCCATAGTTTTCCATCGGCTCCATGGTTTGGCCGTCTTCGCTTTCAGGACGGCCCTCAATGCCCATCATCATGGGCTGGCTGGGGCCGTAAATATCGGCATCCAACAAACCCACGCGGGCCCCTTCGGCGGCCAGCGCCAGCGCCAAGTTGACGGCGGTGGTGCTTTTGCCAACACCGCCTTTGCCAGACGCTACAGCCACGATGTTTTTCACCTGCGGCAACAAGGCTACTCCGCGCTGGGCGGCATGGGAGACGATTTTGCTGGTCACATTGGCCGACACGTTTTCGACCCCGGCGACGCTTTTGGCGGCCGTGATCAGAGCTTGCCGCAAGGCCGGAATTTGGCTTTTGGCGGGGTAGCCCAATTCCACATCAAACGCCACGTTGCCGCCCTCAACCACCAAATTCTTGAGAACTTTGGTGGACACAAAATCTTTCCCGGTGTTCGGGTCGATCACGGTTTGCAAAACTTGTAGCAATTGTTCTGAGCTGGCCATTGGATTCTGTCCACAAAAAAAAGTTGGCCAAGTCTAACCATGCTCGGGTGTCCCCTGATGCCTCAAGGTTGAAACCCCACTAGGATGAACCCGATGACCAACACGACGGGATTGATTCTTTCAGGGGGCGGAGCACGTGCGGCCTACCAAGTAGGCGTGCTGGCCGCCATTGCCCGCATGCGGCGCGAGGCGGGTCAGAACCAAGGCAACCCTTTCCCGGTGATCTCAGGCACGTCGGCAGGCGCCATCAATGCCGCTTTTTTGGCCTGCAACGCCGATCAGTTCGACCGTGCGATGGAGAACCTCATCGCGGTTTGGAGCGATTTCAAAGTCGAACAGGTCTACCGCTCGGATCTGCTGGGCATGATCCGCTCTGGCGCGCGGTGGTTGTCGCTGTTGTCTTTGGGGTGGCTCATCACCCAAAAGAAACTGCGCCCCAAATCGCTGCTGAACAACGATCCTTTGAGTGCGTTGCTGCAAGAACACATCGATCTCTCGCGCCTGCCTGCGTTGCTGCAAGAAGGCCATTTGCAATCGCTGGCCATCACGGCATCGAGCTACAGCACCGGGGAACATGTCACGTTTTATGAAAGTTGCCGCCCCGTCACACCGTGGGTGCGCAACCAGCGCCTGGCCCAGCACGGCCGCCTGTCTCACCAGCACTTGCTGGCCAGTTCGGCGATTCCCTTTATTTTTCCGGCCATGCGACTTGACGGCCCCCAAGGCAGTGCGTACTTTGGCGATGGCTCGATGCGACAAACCGCCCCCATTTCACCCGCAATCCATCTGGGGGCGAGCAAAATTTTGGTGATTGGGGCCGGGCGCATGCTGGAGCCGCAGCAGGTGTCGCAAGAGGAGCCCGCCTACCCCTCGCTGGCCCACATTGCAGGGCATGCGCTGTCCAGCATTTTTTTGGATTCGTTGGCCGTCGATGTGGAGCGCATGCAGCGCATCAACCAAACCTTGCAACTCATCCCGCCCGAAAAACGCTTGGACACCCATTTGCGGCCGGTTGAGTTGCTGCTGATTGCCCCTTCGCAACGGTTGGACGTGATTGCAGCCCGCCACGCCGAAGCCCTGCCCCACACGGTGCAAAGCTTGCTGCGCACCCTGGGGGCCAACCCCACTGCATTCCATGGCCAAGGCAATGCGCTGGTGAGCTATTTGCTGTTTGAAGCCGCGTACACGCGCGAACTCATTGCCCTGGGCGAAGCCGATGCCGAACTGCAGCGCGACGAAATTCACCGTTTTTTTGGCTGGACTCGAGAGGCATCAGCCACCCCTTTGGCCCAAGCCTCGGACCCTGCCCTGACGGCTGCATGAAGGGCGACTGGAGAGCCCCCTCTCGGCCATGGTCGCCAACCCGCCTCAGCCCATGCGCGTTCAGCGATAGCGTCTAAAATCAAAAGCTTGCTCTCAAGGTACCCAGCCCCTCCTGACATGTCCAAGCGCCAACTCTTCGTTACCACCGCCCTGCCCTATGCCAACGGCAATTTCCACATCGGCCACATCATGGAATACATCCAGGCCGACATTTGGGTGCGTTTTCAACGCATGCAGGGCAGTCAAGTCAATTTTGTAGGTGCCGACGACACCCACGGCGCACCGATCATGATTGCCGCTGAAAAGGCTGGCAAAACACCGCAACAGTTCGTGGCCGACATTGCGGCCGGCCGCAAACCTTATTTGGACGGCTTTCACATCGCGTTTGACAACTGGCACAGCACCGACGCGCCCGAAAACCACGAGTTGGCACGTCAGATTTACCGCGATTTGCGCGACATTTCGGCTTCTGAAGGCGGCTCGCTGATCGAGGTGCGCTCGGTGGAGCAGTTCTTTGATCCCGAAAAGAACATGTTCTTGCCCGATCGGTTCATCAAAGGCGAATGCCCCAAATGCCATGCCAAAGACCAATACGGTGACAACTGCGAGGTGTGCGGCGCGGTGTATGCCCCAACCGATTTGATCAACCCTTTCTCGGCTTTGTCGGGTGCCAAGCCCGAGCTGAAAACCTCGGAGCACTTTTTCTTCAAGCTGTCTGACCCGCGCTGCGTGGACTTTTTGAGTCAATGGACGCAAGACGGCAAGCTGCAACCCGAAGTGGCCAACAAGGTCAAAGAATGGTTCAGCGTGCGCACCAACCCCGATGGCAGCACCAGCGAAGGTTTGGGCGATTGGGACATTTCGCGCGATGCCCCTTATTTCGGCATTGAGATCCCGGACGCACCCGGCAAGTATTTTTATGTTTGGCTGGATGCGCCGGTGGGTTATTTGGCGTCACTCAAAAACCTGCTGGACCGCCGCGGCGAAGACTACAACGCTTACATGGCCAACCCCGATTTGGAGCAAATCCATTTCATTGGCAAAGACATCGTCACCTTCCACACTTTGTTCTGGCCCGCCATGCTGCACTTCAGTGGCCGAAAAACGCCCAACAAGGTCAATGTGCATGGTTTTTTGACGGTCAACAACGGTGAAAAAATGAGCAAGAGCCGAGGCACCGGCCTTGACCCGCTCAAGTACCTCAGCCTGGGCATGAACCCCGAATGGCTGCGCTACTACTTGGCCGCCAAACTGTCGGGCCGCAACGAGGACATTGACTTCAATGCCGAAGATTTCATGGCCCGGGTGAACAGCGATTTGGTGGGCAAGTTCATCAACATCGCCTCGCGCTCAGCCGGCTTCATTGCCAAACGCTTTGATGGCAAGTTGGGTCAAGTGAGTGCCGATGGACAAGCTTTGCTCACCGCTTTGCAAAGCACCACGCCAACCATTGCATCGTTTTACGAAGAGCGCGAATACGCCAAAGCCCTGCGCGAAGTCATGTTGTTGGCCGACAAGGTGAATGCTTATGTGGACCAAAACAAACCTTGGGACTTGGCCAAGCAAGCCGGCCAAGACGCCCGCCTGCACGATGTGTGCACCACCTGCATCCAAGCCTTCCGTTTGCTGAGCCTGCAACTCAAACCCGTGTTGCCCGCATTGGCTGCGCAAGTCGAGTCGTTTTTGAATGTGGCGCCCTTGACCATCAATGCCGCGCAAACGTTGCTGCCAGCGGGTCACAGCATCCAGGCTTACCAGCACCTCATGCAACGCGTTGACCCCGCGCAACTCGAATCCCTGTTTGAGGTGCCCGAGCCGGTCGTCCCTGTGCTGGTGCCTGGCGGAGAGGAGATTGCACCGACCATTTCAATCGACGACTTTGCCAAGGTCGATTTGCGCATCGCCGAAATCGTTAACTGCGAGCCGGTTGAAGGCTCGGTCAAGCTGCTGCGCCTGACTTTGAATGTGGGTGAAGGCCGCACACGCAATGTCTTCAGCGGCATCGCCAGCATGTACAAACCCGAAGACCTGATTGGCAAACTCACGGTCATGGTGGCCAATTTGGCCCCCCGCAAAATGAAATTTGGTGTGTCTGAGGGCATGGTCTTGGCGGCCAGCCACGCCGACGAAAAAGCCGAGCCAGGCATCCATGTGCTGCACCCTTGGCCAGGCGCCAAGCCGGGCATGCGCATCCATTGACCGGCGCCTGCTTGTCATTCATCTCTGACTGACCATGAACTGGCTGAAAGCAACCCACTTCTTCAAGCCCCGTTTGCTGGACAGTCTGAACGGTTACACCCGCCGACAACTGACCCAAGATGTGGGCGCGGGCATCACCGTGGGCGTGGTCGCTTTGCCTTTGGCCATGGCCTTTGCCATTGCGTCAGGGCTGAAGCCCGAAGCGGGTTTGTTCACCGCCATCATTGCGGGCTTTTTGATCTCGGCCTTGGGCGGCAGCCGGGTACAGATTGGCGGACCGGCGGGCGCATTCATCGTCATTGTTTACGGCATTGTTGAGCGCTACGGGTTGGCCAACTTGATCTTGGCCACCGCCATGTCGGGCATTTTGTTGTTCCTGATGGGCCTGTTTCGCTTGGGCACACTGATTCGCTTTATCCCGGTGGCGGTGGTGATTGGCTTCACCAATGGCATTGCGGTGTTGATCATGCTGTCCCAAATCAAAGATTTGCTGGGTTTGAAAATTCAGACCATGCCGGCGGACTTTTTCAGCATGCTGAAAGTACTGGGACAAAGTTTGCACAGCACCAATCTGGCCGCACTGTTGGTGGCGCTGGGGTCGTTGTCGCTGTTGATCGGTTGGTTGCGACTGGGGCGACGGCTTGACGCCACCCGTTACCGTTGGGTCAGCATGTTGCCCGGCTCCATCATTGCCTTGTTGTTTGCCACCGTGGCTTGCTATGGGTTGTCGTTGCCGGTGGAAACCATTGGCTCCAAGTTTGGTGGCATTCCGGCCCACTTACCCACCTTTTCTTGGCCTGAGTTCAGTTGGGACAGCGCTCGCTTTTTGCTGATGCCCACACTCACCTTGGCCTTGCTGGGGGCCATTGAGTCGTTGCTGTGTGCGCGCATTGCCGACAGCATGATTGGCGACCGCCACAACCCCAACCAAGAGCTGATGGCGCAAGGCATTGCCAACTTTGTGACCCCTTTCTTTGGCGGCATGCCCGCCACGGGCACCATCGCCCGCACCGTGACCAACATCAAGAGCGGCGGCACCTCGCCCATTTCGGGCATGGTCCACGCCTTCACGCTGTTGGCCGTGATGTTGTTGGCCGCCCCATTGGCCGGCCATGTGCCGCTGGCCGCACTGGCTGCCATCTTGGTCTTTGTGGCCTGGAACATGGGCGAGTGGCGCGAATTTTTGATTCTTCGCCAATACCGACTGCCTTACCGCATCACTTTGCTGGCGGTGTTTTTCTTGACGGTGGTGTTTGACCTCACTGTCGCGGTCGAAGTGGGCTTGGTGGCTGCATGCCTGACCTTCATTTACCGCATCTCCAGCCTGAGCCGAAGCGAGCCCGTCAAGATTCAAGAGCACCCGATTTTGTCGGGCCACGAAACGCGCATTCAGGCTTGGCGACTCTACGGCGCCTTGTTTTTTGGCGCGGTCAAGTTGGTTGAAGAAATTGAAGACAAGATCCACACCCCTGTTTTGGTCATCGACCTGAAAAACGTGATTTATGTGGACTCCTCGGGGGCCGATGCCTTGATGAACCTGATCGTGACCTGCCGTAAAAAAGAAGTGCAACTCATTGTCTGCGGCTTGCAGCACCAACCCTTGGACATTGCCCACCGAAGCGGCCTGCTGGTGCATTTAGAGGGCCGCTTGGAGCTGGACCTGCCAGCAGGGCTGCACCGCGCTGTCAGTCTGCCGGTGTCCTCGGCCCAGTAAAATGCCTGATACAGGTCGGCCCAACATGTGTTGGGTCTGCCGATTCCCCACTTCTTGCCGCCCAGAAAGCCCCACATGTCCTTTTTCCGCCGTCCCGACTACACCTCTGACACCACCCAATTTATTGACCAGCTCAAGACCCAACGACCCGAGCTTGAAGCGGAACAACGCCACGGCCGCGCTTTGTTGTGGGACAAACAACTGAGCCGCACCGAGCAGCAGGCCTTCAAAGAAGCGCGCGTGGCACAAAAACCCTACGTCTACCAAACCCAAGCAACCTGAATTTTGGCTGGATGGCCGTTTGGCCACCCAACCACAAGCTGATTGGCTGACTGTCGCATGACCACTCCAACACCGCCCACTGAACTGCCTGCATCGGCGCTGGACACACCAGCCAACATGCCGTTGGTGGTCGACCATGTGGCCGTGGCTCGGCTTTATGGCGAACCCTTGTTCTCGATGCCCACCGACCTGTACATCCCGCCCGATGCACTGGAGGTGTTTTTAGAGGCCTTTGAAGGCCCGCTGGATTTGCTGCTGTACCTGATCCGCAAGCAAAACTTCAACATCTTGGACATCCCCATGGCGGGGGTCACACGCCAATACCTGGCCTATGTGGACGAGATCCGGCAACGCAACTTGGAGCTGGCGGCCGAGTACCTGCTGATGGCGGCCATGCTGATCGAGATCAAATCACGCATGTTGCTGCCCCCCAAAAAAGTAGCCGAGGGCGAAGAGGCCGAAGACCCGCGTGCCGAATTGGTGCGACGACTGCTCGAATACGAGCAAATGAAGCTGGCCTCGATGCAGCTGAACGTGATTCCACAATACGGGCGCGACTTTTTACAAGCGCAGGTCTACATCGAGCAAAGTTTGCAACCCCGCTTTCCAGATGTCAGCATGGACGAGCTGCAGGCGGCTTGGCGCGACATTCTCAAGCGGGCCAATCTGGTGCAGCACCACAAGATCAGCCGCGAAGAACTGAGTGTGCGCGAACACATGACCATCGTGCTCAAGCACCTGCAGGGCCGCAAGTTCGTCGAGTTTGAGCACCTGTTCGACCCCACCTTGGGCACCCCCGTCTTGGTGGTGACCTTCATTGCGCTGCTGGAACTGGCCAAAGAAACCTTGATCGAAATCACCCAAGCCGAAGCCTTTGCCCCGATCTATGTGCGGCTGGCCTATACGCCCAGCTGATCTTGAGATGCGGGGTTTCCGCTGCAGCGGTCCCTGCACAGCGGCCCCTGTGCCACCACCCTTTATTTCCATTCCCTTCAGAGATTCTTCCTCGCATGCGCATCGCAAGATCACTGCCTGAACTGCGCGCACTGTTGGCCCACAGCCAGTGCCCCGCCTTTGTGCCCACCATGGGCAACTTGCATGCCGGTCACATTCGGTTGGTCGACATTGCCCGCCCCTTGGGCGATTGCACGGTGGCCAGCATCTTTGTGAACCGTCTGCAGTTTTTGCCACACGAAGACTTTGACAGTTACCCCCGCACTTGGGAGGCCGACTGCGCCCAATTGGCAGCGGCAGGCTGCGATGTGCTGTTTGCGCCGCGCGAGAGCGATCTGTACCCCACGCCGCAAACAGTAAAAGTTCATGCCGATCCGGCACTGGGTGACATTTTGGAAGGGGAATTTCGCCCTGGTTTTTTCACCGGAGTGTCCACCGTGGTGATGAAGTTGTTCATGAGCGTGTTCGCTGGCAAGGCCAAAGGCGTGGCGGTGTTTGGCAAAAAGGACTACCAGCAACTCATGGTGATTCGGCAGATGGTTCACCAGCTGGTGCTGCCCATTGAGGTGGTGGGCGCCGAAACATGCCGCGCTGAAGACGGTCTGGCACTCAGCTCTCGCAACGGTTATTTGTCTGACCCAGAGCGCACAGAGGCCGCACAGCTCGCACTGGTTTTGCGTGCCTTGGGCTGCGACGCGCTGGCTGCCGCACACGCATTGCCCATGCAACGCGCCGCCCTCGAAGCCAAAGCCATGGCCGGGCTAGCGCAACGGGGCTGGGAGCCCGACTACCTCACTGTGCGCCGCAGGCACGACCTGCAAGCGCCACAAGCAGGTGATGCGTTGGTGGTGTTGGGTGCTGCCAAATTGGGTGCGACGCGCCTGATAGACAACCTCGAAATCTGAACTCATTCGGCAGTTTTATTGGTGCTCGGAAGCTTGGCCGCCGCAGCGCAAAGCGCAAACCTCAAGGCCATCAGCCGCAAGACCTTAAACCGCTTCACCCCGAGGGCCGCGCCCCATCAGCACTTGCACGGCCTCGCTGGCTTTGAGGCGGCCGTCCAACAGCGCCACAACCGCTTCGGTGATGGGCATGTCCACCCCCAACTGGCGAGCGCGTTGGTGCACCGTGCGGGCACTGTAAACGCCCTCGGCCACATGCCCGAGCGAGGTCACAGCCTGCTCCAGGCTCAGGCCTTGGGCCAACAAAAGACCCACTTTGCGATTGCGACTCAAATCGCCAGTGGCTGTCAGCACCAAATCGCCGAGGCCTGAAAGGCCCATAAACGTCTCAGGCTTAGCCCCCAGCGCCACGCCCAAACGGGTCATTTCGGCCAGTCCGCGCGTGATCAATGCCGCCCTGGCGTTCAGGCCCAACTCAAGGCCGTCGCACAGCCCGGTGGCAATGGCCAAAACGTTTTTCACCGCACCGCCCACTTCAACACCGACGATGTCCTCGTTGGCATAGACGCGCAAACTGGCACCATGAAAGGCCTGCACCAAAGCCTCGCGCACTGAAGCATGCGGGCTCGCGGCGACCAGTGCTGTGGGCTGGCTGCGGGCCACCTCTTGGGCAAAGCTCGGGCCATTCAGCGCGCCAGCCTTCAAGTGCGGCGCCACTTGAGCCTGCACTTCATGGGGCATGAGGCCAGTTTCAGCTTCAAAGCCCTTGCACAGCCAAGCCACAGACGCCGGCACACCCGCCAACGCCTGCAACACGTGGCGCAAACCCGCCATCGGCGTGGCAATGACAAACAAGTCTTCGGGCTGGGCTTGTTGCGCCAGGACGTTTAAGGAACCTGAGGAAATGTTCAGCCCTTCAGGCAAGTCCACGCCCGGCAAATAGCGCTCATTGCGGCGCTGTTGCTGCATGGCCTGCGCTTGTGCAGCATCGCGGGCGTGCAAACTCACAGAGACCGACGGGCGAGTGGCGGCAATGGCCAGGGCCGTACCCCAAGCGCCAGCCCCCACGATGGTGATGTGCATGCCGAGTGGGCGCAAAAATTACTGCTGTGTCGCTGCCGCTTGGGCTTGTTGCTGCTCGAACATGGCTTGGAAATTGATCTCTGCCAAGTGCACAGGCGGGAAACCGGCACGGGTGATCAGATCTGCCACGCTGGCTCGCAAATAGGGGTACACAATTTGCGGGCAAGCGATGCCCATGATGGCGCCCATCTGGTCTTCCGGCACATGGCGGATTTCGAAAATTCCGCCTTGCTTGCATTCGGCCAAAAAGACAGTTTTGTCAGCGATCTTGGTGTGCACGGTAGCGGTCACGCAAACCTCGAACACGCCTTCCGCGGCAGGCGTGGCTTCCACACCCAACTGAATGTCCACGCTGGGTTGTTGTTGGTCCAACAAAATGGCGGGTGAGTTGGGCTGTTCCAGCGAAGCCTCTTTCAGATAAACGCGCTGGATTTGGAACACTGGGGCTTGGGCTTCGGATGTGACGGCGGTGTCGGTCATGCGGTTCTCTTTGTCTAATGGGTGGGCAACTCCAATGGGGCTGCCCAAGGTTGAAACCCGTGAATTATCAGCCATCGGCGACGCCTCCTGCCCAGAGGAAGCGTGAGCCCCATGAGGCCATCGATTAGGCGGCTTGCAACAAGGGCATCAGACCGCCCTTGGCATCGAGCGCCATCAGGTCATCGCAGCCGCCGACATGGGTTTCACCCACATAAATTTGTGGCACGGTGCGGCGCCCCGTGATTTGCATCATGTGGTCGCGCTGTGCGGGGTCGAGGTCGATGCGGATTTCTTCGATCTGCACAACGCCTCGTGACTTGAGCAGTTGCTTGGCGCGCACGCAGTATGGGCATACGGCGGTGGTGAACATTTTGACGGCTTGCATGCGGGACTCCTTGATTCAGGCTTTTTCGACAGGCATGCTGGCCGCTTGCCAGGCTTTCAAGCCACCGGACAGCGACTGCACATTTTCAAAACCCAATTTGCGCGCGGTAGCGGCAGCACGGGCCGAGCGCGCACCCACTTGGCAAACCATGACCACATGGGCGGTTTTGCTTTTGACGACTTGCGCCAGCTTGTTTTCGAGTTGGGCCAAAGGCAGGTTCTTGGCCCCAATCACATGGCCTTTGGCAAACTCGTCGGGTTCGCAGACATCAATCACGATGGCTTTTTCACGGTTCATCAGTTGAACCATGTCTTGGGGGTTGAGCCCATTGCCCGCACTCAGCACAGGAAAAAGCAAAGCCACACCGGAGGCCAAAGCCACGCTGATGAGCATCCAATTGTCGAGGAGAAATTTCACGAAACAGACCTTTTTAAGCCAAAAACACCGACCCGTCAGGGAGTCGCCAAGACTCGATTCTAAAATGACGGGCTTATCCCTTGTTTTGCCACCCTGACCTCGACAGCAACTGCTGCCCGCACCCATGTACAAACTTGTCCTTATTCGCCATGGCGAATCCACCTGGAACCTGGAAAACCGCTTCACGGGTTGGACCGATGTTGACTTGACCCCCACCGGCGTGAGCCAAGCCTCTGCGGCCGGAAAACTGCTGAAAGCCGAAGGTTGGGACTTTGACCTTTGCTACACCTCGGTGCTCAAGCGCGCCATTCGCACGCTGTGGTTGGCACTGGACGAGATGGACCGGACATGGCTGCCCGTGGTCAAAGACATGCGCCTGAATGAGCGCCACTATGGCGCCTTGCAAGGCCTGAACAAGGCCGACATGGCCAAACAATATGGCGATGAGCAGGTGCTGATCTGGCGCCGCAGTTACGACACGCCCCCACCCGCGCTCGAAGCCACGGACCCCCGCTCTGAACGCAGCGACCGCCGCTATGCCGAAGTCAAGCCTGATGCCGTGCCTCTGACCGAGTGCCTGAAAGACACAGTGGCCCGCGTCCTGCCCGCTTGGAACGACAGCATTGCCCCCAGTATCAAGTCGGGCAAACGGGTGCTGATTGCGGCCCACGGCAACTCGATTCGTGCCCTCATCAAATACTTGGACGGCATTTCAGACAGCGACATCGTGAACCTGAACATTCCGAACGGTATTCCTTTGGTCTACGAACTGGACGCCAATCTGAAGCCGATTCGCCACTATTACTTGGGTGATGCCGAGGCGGCAGCAAAAGCGGCCGCGGCAGTCGCCAGCCAAGGGAAAGCTTGATTTTTGATTCGCCACGGCCCAGCAGGCTATTTGCAGCTTGCCATGCCAATGATCCGGTCTGCGGGTGTATATTGACCCGCATCTAAAAGGTAAAGCACAAGCTCATGGGACACAAACTCAAGATCGCCGGCTGGATCAGCGTAGGCGCCCTTGCGGGTGCATTGACCACTGTGTCACTGCAAACCGTGGCGCGCGGCAACATGGCGCCATTGCCACTAGAAGAATTGCAGCAATTAGCAGCTGTGTTTGGCATCGTCAAAAGCGACTATGTTGAACCCGTGGATGAGAAAAAACTGATCTCCGAAGCCATCTCTGGCATGGTGGCCAGTTTGGATCCGCATTCCCAGTATTTCGACAAGAAAACCTTCAAGGAATTCTCTGAGGGCACTTCTGGCAAATTTGTTGGCGTGGGCATCGAAATCAGCCAAGAAGATGGTTTGGTCAAAGTGGTCTCCCCCATCGAAGGCTCGCCAGCGGACCGTGCAGGCCTCAAGCCGAACGACTTGATCACCAAAATCGACGACACCGCGGTCAAAGGTTTGACGCTCAGCGAAGCCGTCAAGCGGATGCGGGGTGAACCCAAAACCAAGGTCGTGTTGACCATCTTCCGCAAAGCCGAAAACCGCACCTTCCCGGTCACCATCGTTCGTGAAGAAATCAAGACCCAATCGGTCAAGTCGAAATTGATCGAACCCGGTTATGGCTGGATTCGTGTCTCGCAATTCCAAGAGCGCACGGTCGAAGACTTTGCCCGCAAGATCGAAGAGATGTACAAGCAAGAACCCCAACTGAAAGGTTTGGTGCTTGACTTGCGCAACGACCCTGGTGGCTTGTTGGATGCGGCTGTGGCCTTGTCTGCCGCCTTTTTGCCCGAAAACGTCACGGTGGTCACCACCAACGGACAACTCGAAGAGAGCAAATTCACCTACAAAGCCTCACCCCAGTTCTGGCGGCGCAACAGCAGCAATGACCCGATCACGCGCATGACCAAAGCCACCGGTGGCGCACTGAAAAAAGTGCCCTTGGTGGTGCTGGTGAACGAAGGCTCTGCCTCTGCCAGCGAGATCGTGGCAGGCGCCTTGCAAGACTACAAACGGGGCACCCTGATGGGCAGCCAGACCTTTGGCAAGGGCTCGGTGCAAACCGTGCGCCCCTTGGGCCCTGACACCGCCCTCAAAATCACCACCGCCCGCTACTACACCCCGAGTGGCCGCGCCATTCAGGCCAAGGGCATCGTGCCTGAAGTGATGTTGGACGAAACTGAAAACGGCAACGTGTTTTCTGCGCTGCGCACCCGCGAAGCCGATCTGGAAAAGCATCTGTCCAACGGCAAAGAAGCCGAAGAAAAGAAAGACCCTGCGCGCGAAAAAGCCCGTGAAGAAGCCATCAAAAAGTTAGAAGAAGAGTCCAAAAAACCAGCCTCTGACCGCCGCTTGCCCGAATTTGGCTCTGACAAAGATTTTCAGTTGATCCAAGCCCTGAACCAACTCAAAGGTTTGCCTGTCAAGGCCAGCACCACCATGGCCGAGCGCAAAGTCGAGAAGAAAGAAGACTGAGCGAGATGGATGACGCCCAGTTGCTGCGGTACTCGCGGCACATCTTGCTCAATGAGCTGGGCATTGATGGACAAGAAAAACTCTTGGCCTCACATGCGCTGGTCATCGGGGCCGGGGGGTTGGGCTCTCCGGTTGCACTTTACTTGGGCAGTGCCGGGGTCGGTCAGATCACGGTAGTCGACCATGACCATGTCGATGCCACCAATTTGCAACGCCAAATTGCCCACACACTCGAGCGCGTGGGCCAGTACAAAGCCGAGTCGGTGCGCACCGCCATTGCGCAGATCAATCCCGATGTGGTGGTTCGACCCATCACCCAGCGCGCAGATGCCGCCCTGCTCAATACCCTGGTCGCAGAGGCCGATGTGGTGCTGGATTGTTGCGACAACTTTGAGACGCGCCAAGCTGTCAATTTAGCCTGTGTGCAACACCAAAAGCCTTTGGTCTCGGGCGCTGCCATCCGCATGGATGGACAGGTCTCGGTGTTTGACACCAACCGCCCCGAAGCGCCCTGCTACGCCTGTATATTTCCGCCCGAACAGCAACCGGAAGAAACACGCTGCGCCACCATGGGGGTATTCGCGCCTTTGGTGGGCATCATCGGGACCATGCAAGCCGCCGAAGCCCTGAAAATCTTGAGTGGCATGGACAGCCACATGGCCGGTCGCTTGCTCATGCTCGATGGCCGAGAAATGTCTTGGACCGACATCCGCATGCCGCGCAACAGCCAATGTCCGGTTTGCGCGTCGCTCCGCAACTGAACGCCAGCCTGGCCTGACTGGCCTTCAGCCGCCCGTGCATGGGCCGTGAAATTTCCTGAACAACGACGGCGACATGGCGGCCTGCTCATGCGCAAACATCCCCGATTTGTGGCTTTGCGCCTCGCGCTGCAGCTTGGCGTAAGGGCCACTGCCCGTTCGAAACCGATAGGCCCATGCGTGTCCCGAGCGCACCATTTCAGCCCCCAGATCATCGCCCTCAATGATCAATCGCCCGATGTGGCGACCGTAAACATCTTGCCCATGGGTCTGCACCTGCACTGATTTGCGCAAGGCCAATCGAATCAAGGCGTCGCGCGACTCTGAGCCGCCTCTCTGGCAAGTTTCAGGGGCATCAATGTCCTCCATGCGCAATTTCACTGGCGCTGACTGCCCCGATCGAATCAACACCACCGTATCGCCATCAATCACCCAACTGACCCAGCCGACCCAAGTCACCGAGGCAGAGGCCGCACCTTCGGCGTCTTGGACGGCGACTTCTGCCGAGGTGTCACGGGCGGCCCTGGCAGCCATGGGCACTGCGCACCACAACACCGCCAACGCCAGCAACATCACCTGCCCCATAAAGTGCCTTGGTCGCCCACACAACATCGCCAGCTCGCTGACGGCAATTTGCCTTGGCATGCCCAAAAGGATCGGCAAGTGCTTGTGGCGATGGGCGTGGAGAATGGGGCTTGCATTCAGGCCATTGTCGGTCACGCGATGGCCGCACAGAATGAAGTCATTGAGGGGAAATTCAAAGATCAATGGCGGCTAAGATCAGGCATGGCTGATATGCAACGATTTTTGACCTTTCGCCAATGGCCCCGCCTGAACGGCGCCCTGGCCCGCAACGAAGCGCTGGCTGGCCTCACGGTGGCGCTGGTCATGATTCCGCAAGCCGTGGCCTATGCCGGTTTGGCTGGCATGCCCCTTGTCACAGGGCTTTACACCTGCCTGATCCCCGCCCTTTTAGCCGTGCTCTTTGGCAGTGCCAATCGCCTGTCCATTGGCCCTGCAGCCTTGACCTGTGTGTTGATTGGGGCATCGCTGACTGGCATGGCCGAGCCGGGTTCGCCCGAGTGGGTGGCGCTGGCGGTTTGGCTGTCGCTCATCTCAGGCGGTATTCAACTGTTGCTGGGGCTTGGCAATTACGGCTGGCTCATCAATCTGGTCAGCGCCCCGGTGATGACGGGGTTCACCCAAGCCGCTTCATTGCTGATCATGGCCTCACAAGTTCCCGGCTTGCTGGGGGTCTCAAGTTGGCAGTGGGATGTTGCAACCTGGCCCTCTTGGTTGACGGCCTGGCCCGCGTGGTTCGGGTTGGGCAGCTTGTTGGCCCTGCTGGTCTTGCGCCATTTCAAGCCACGCTGGCCCAGCATCATGATCGTCATGGGTCTCGCCTCGGGCATCGCCTACGCCACCGATTACGCCTCGCATGGTCCCGTGGTGGGCTCGCTGCCGGCCGGCTTGCCCGATTTTTATTGGCCCACTTGGCCGGGCCTAGACATCCTGAATCAGCTCTGGGTTCCGGCCATGGTAATTGCACTGGTCAGCTTTTTAGAAACCGCTTCCAGTGCCCGCATCGAATGCCGCCGCGATGGCCGACGCTGGGACGACAGCACCGAACTTTTCAGCCAAGGCTTGGCCAAACTGGCCTCCGCCTTCTCGGGCAGCTTTGCCACCAGCACCTCTTTTTCACGCTCGGCGCTCATGTTGTATGCCGGTGCGCGTTCGGGTTGGGCCGTGGTGGCCTCGGTGGGCTGTGTGTGGGTGGCGCTCTTGATCTTGATGCCCGCATTTCAAGCGGTGCCCCGCTCGGTCATGTCGGCCGTGGTGATTGTGGCGGTACTCAATCTGTTTCAGCCTCGCGAGTTTTTAAAGTTGTGGCGCATTGGTCGCATGGAGACATTGACCTCAGGTGTGACCTTTGCCATGACCCTGGCGACGGCACCGCGCATTTATTGGGGCGTGCTGACGGGGGTTTTGGTGGGGCTCAGCCATTTCTTGCACACCCGTCTGCACCCGCGCATCATTGAAGTCGGCCTGCACCCGGACGGCAGCTTGCGTGACCGCCACCTGTGGAAACTGCCGCCACTGGCCTCGCAGTTGTATGCGCTGCGCATGGATGCAGAACTCGACTTTGCTGCGGCCAGTGCGTTTGACCGTGCCATCACCGACCATCTGAGCCATCACCCCGATGTGCGGCATGTCTGTTTGTTTGCCCAACCCATCAACCGCATCGATGTGACTGGCGTGGAGACCTTTGGTCAGTTGCATCGCCAATTGGCCAGCCGCGGTATCACTTTGCACATCAGCGGCATCAAATTACCTGTGGAAAACGCTTTGCGCCGCGCAGGCGAATTGCAAGAGAGCGCCACCCTCAAGCTCTACCGCACCGATGCGGAAGCCTTGGTGGCCTTAGCGCAATTGACACCTCTGCCCAACGACATTGCGGCCGCGGCCATCTGAGTCAATCAGGTCGGGATTTCGGCCTCGACCAACAAGGCCAGCAACTGCAAAGATTCTTGCCACCCCAGACAGCAAGCTTCGGCTGGAATCACATCGGGAATGCCTGTCTGCTCAATGTGAACTTCGGTGCCCACCAGCACGGTCTTGAAGGTGATCTGGGTCACCATCTCACCAGGCAGTTGAGGGTCGTCAAAACGGTCGTTGTGGCGGATGCGTTCATTGGGCTGCAGCTCTAAAAATGTGCCGCCAAAACTGTGTGCTTGACCATTGCCCAAGTGGGTGAACGACATGCGGTAACGGCCGCCCACGCGCGCGTCCATTTCGTGCATTCGGCCAGTAAAGCCATGCGGCGGCAACCATTTGCACATGGCGTCTGGGTCGACAAAGGCACGAAACACGCGCTCTACAGGGGCGCGAAATACACGGTGGAATTGGACGGTTTGCGGCATGTTTATCTCCAAAAAAAGTTCGTCAATTCAAGCCAAGCTGGCCTCAAACTCGTTCAGTCGTTTGTATATCGAGCGCAATTCGGTGATGTCGGTCCAGCGGTCGATCAGGTATGAGAACGCTTCGTTCACCTTGCCAAATGCATTGCCAACTTGCTGAATGACGCCCAGCGTGATGAGGCCCGTGAACAAGGAAGGGCCCATCAGCAAATAGGGAAAAATGACCATGGTCTGGCTGTAAAAATTGCTCCACAAATGGAAGTAGGCGTAGTGGTTGAACAACCTGAAGTTGTTCAAGCGCACCCCTGTGAACAGGTTCATCACGGTGGGCAAATCCATGCGGGCGCGATCGTCCTCGGCATAGACCAAGTCCTTGCGCAAGGCGGCTTCGGTTTTTTGGTTGTTGTATTCGAGTCCAGGCAAACGAATGCCGACAAACCACGACAGCACCGTGCCTCCGACCGCGGTGACCAGCGCCACCCAAAACAGCGAGCCCTCGAACTGCAGCCAAACAATGGCCATGCCTTTGGACAGTGCCCACAAAATGGGGATGAACGAGACCAGCGTGAGCACCGCACGCACCAAACCCAGCCCCAAGTTTTCGGTCTGGCGCGCAAAGCGCATGCAGTCTTCTTGAATGCGCTGCGAAGCACCCTCCACTGTCGCGGCCGTGTGTTGCCAGCGCGGCAAATACACCTCAGTCATAGCCTGACGCCAGCGAAAAGCGTAGTGAGATGCGAGATAAGTCTCCAGGCTGCGCAGCAGCATGTAAGGAAAAGCGATCCACGCGAATTGCTGCATGAAGCCCCAAAACTTCTCCAGGCCTCCGGCCTGCTCGGGCTTTTGCAACAGGTCATAAAACTCGCCGTACCATGCATTGAGCTTGACCGTCTGTTGAACCGTGATGAACACCAGCGCCACCAACACCAAGAGGCCGCCCCAAGCCCAAAAAGCCCAGCGGCGTGAGAGAAAGAAACTTCGGAACATGGGCGCTTCTTATTCAAGGGTTGACGCTGTCGACCGTCTCGGTCTTGAAGTCTGCAGGCAGCACCACTTCAAGCAATTCCAGATCCTCGCTGTGCCCCAATTCGCGGTGGCGAATCCCCGGCGGTTGGTGCACACACGAGCCCGCTTCCAGCCGAACGGCACCCTGCCCTTCGTATTCAAACTCGATCCAACCCTTGAGCACATAGACGAGTTGAAACTCGGTGTGATGCAAATGCGGCTGACTGGAAAATTCATGCCCGCCTGCGGCGCGGATCACACTGGCCGTGACCCGTCCTTGGGTGGCCTGCTTCAACCCCAAATCTCGGTATTCAAAAAACGAGCGCAAACCCCGCTCGAACTGAGCGTCCTTGGCGTGGGTAACTACGAAACTTTGTGTCGTCATGGGCTAACCTGTGTCACTGAATTCTGGGTAACCATCATAAGTATCCTAAAGCCAAGTAGTAGGCATAGAATTTTTGATCACGCATCCAACCCACAGACTCATACAAAGCCTGTGCTGCTGAGTTTTGCACACTCGTAGTCAAAGACAAGCGCACAGCGCCCAGTTGCCGCGCATGGTCTGCAGCGACCTTCAACAAAGCCTCGCCCACACCCATTCGCCTAACCGTGGGTGCCACAAACAGATCATTGAGCACAAACACCCGCGCCATCAACACGGAAGAAAAACTCGGGTAGAGCTGCGTGAAACCGACAGCTTGCCCTTTTACCTCGGCCAACAGGACCACCGATTGCCCATGTTCAAAGCGCGCCTGCAGAAAAGTCGTAGCAGCCTCAATATCACTTGCCTGTCCATAAAACTGGCGATAACCATCAAACAGGGTGCCCACGGCATGAAGGTCAGCCAACACCGCTTGACGAATGGAGATCGAATTCATGGTTTTACCTGTTTTGCGGGTTGGACTTTGTAGGCTCGCATGCCAGAGACCACTTGCGAAGCCTCGGTGGTGTCATCGGGGTAAAAACGGTAACTGGGCGCCAGAATGGCGGAGATCGATTCCACTTGAACCACCAACACGCTTTGAATAGTGAAGCGCTGACCCGCCATGCTCAACAGTGGCTTTGCCCAATTTGCAAATTCGGTATTGTCTGCACGGACCTCGCGCGCCGTACCCAAAAGCTTGAATCCCTTTTGCACGAACACATCGACAAAACTCAAACACACCTGCGGGTGCTGCGAAATGTTGCGTGCAGTGATTGGCGAAGCGATGTGCGCCACCACCACATGCTGGTCATCGACAATGGCCCAGACTTCTTTTGGCGAGACATTGGGTTGACCCTCAGCATCTACCGTGGCCAACCAGCACAGCACGCTGCGGCAGGCGGCTTCGCGGATAGCGTCAGTCAAAGGCGCCTGAACAGAACTCATGCCCAGACCATCTTGCATGTGAGCATTCGATTACTCCGCTGGTTTGACATCAATGTGTGCCTCAACATGCGGCGTGGCAGTGACGCTAGGACAAAAGCTTGAAATGTGGGTGTGCGCCGCGTGTTGACGCGCATTGGCTTGCAGCGGATCGATGACTATGTGCATTGACAGATTCATTTCAGGGTACGCACAAAAAAGCGCCTCCGGATCCTCTCAAATTGAAAGAGTGTTGGCCAAAAAAACGGGATGCCGCATACATAACCGGTTTTGATTTGTATTGGAGTTGTCCGATTGACAACGAATGCCGAGCTCAATGGTGAACTCACTCGATCTCAAGGCAACCGTGCGGCTTGACAATTCGGTCTATGGATGCCGGAAATTTGGCGAGTTTAGAAGCGGGACGTCGAGGTCGGGCCAGCAGTTCACCACCACAGTTAGGGCATTTCCCCGAAAGTGTATTTATGGCGCAATATTCGCAAAATGTGCATTCGAACGAGCAAATACGAGCTTCTGTGGACTCTGGTGGTAGATTCTTGTCGCAGCATTCGCAACTCGGGCGCAATTGAAGCATTTAAAAATCCTAAGAACAATTTAATGCATACTTTACTATTTAATTGAACAGCACTTAAAGCAAACCTCTGATCGGATTGCTTTGCTGCGTAAGCTGAATACAAAGAAATATCCAGCAGCCAGGGTGATGGCCATGAACGATCGTAACGCCTTGCGCTAAGAAGGCTTTCTGGATATGGACTCAGGCCCAAGGCGCCAAGAAGGGTGCGACTGAGGTCGCGCGAATGAACAACAACACCGCTTGTTGCTACGGCGCGCTGCTTAACGATTGGCTTCATCCAACAACGACTCTAAACCCCCCATCCGGGCAAGAATCAGTGGCTTGAGGAAAATTCAATTCCATTCACTTGTTCGAAGCCATCCAATAAGCCACGATGGCATTGGCGTGACCGTGGCCCATGCCGTGCTCGGTCTTGAGCCAAGTGACCATCTCCATGTGCTTCATGCCCTTGCACGATTTGAGCAGATCAAGCCAATGCGCGATGGGATGGCCGAACTTCTTTTCAATGGACGGGAAATACGAAGCGGGGCCTTTCGGTTTTTCAGAATCGGTCATAGCGGGTTTCCTTCAATCACGCAGTTTCAGCAGATTATCGTCATCCCAACTACAGCAGTGATCGTCAGAGATGGCGCCATCCAGGAAGATCAAGCCGTGACGATCCAGCCCTCCAGCGGATCACACGGCGGCAGGCCGTATTGCGGGTGTCCGGTTGCATGCTGTTGCTGCGCCCAAGCCGCTTGCATCAAGCACAGAGTCGCGTCCAATGCGTCACCGCTGGCGTCGTCGGCCAACCGGCCCATGAGTGCGTTACTCGCTACCAAGCGCAGGCCCAGCCGTGTCGCTCCCCGCTCAAGAGCCCCCAGCAGTTCCCGCCGAGCCAGCAACCGCTCGGGCGTTTGTTTGGCTTTGTCGTCACTTTTGTAACTGCGCTGGCCCAACACTTCTCGCGCCACCAAGCCGGGATAAGCCTCGAGCGCCACACGCCGCACATCGCCGCGATGCAAGCCAGGCAAATGCACGCCAGCTTGTCGCAACAGTGGGACGCCCGCATGCAGCATGTAGGCCACCGGAGGGTTGACCCATTTCATGGACGGGCTTGAGCCCGCGGGCTTGTCGGTGGCGCGGTGGGCAAACTTGCCGCCAGCAGGGCGGGCGTTACAAAACGCGGCAAATTGCTCTCGAATCTTGGAGCGCTCTAAGGCGCAGTAGTGGTCCATGCAAGCGGCCCATTCGATGGGCCAACCCAGCGTCTCCACCAGTTCTCGAGGCAAGCCAAAGGGCAGATCAAAACCACCCACCCAATCGGCAGGTTGCGCCAGCCAGTGGCCAAAGTCCTCGAGGGTCTCGAAATTTTGCAGAGCTTGCAATTGCACCCTGCCTTTTTGGGCTTGGCCCATCGCCAACACCACCGGCTTGCGCCGGCTGGGACGGCTGGAAAAATCGCAGCCAATCAGCTGCATCGCTTCAGGCGCGGCCAATGATGGAAGCCGTGGCCATCAATTCCTCGAGCAAGGCCAGCGAGACTTTTCCCGAAACGTTGTAAGGGTCCAACTCAGCCCGCTCGGAATATTTGAGCAAGATGTTGGTGTTCACGCGCGAGGCATCGACCTGGCCCATGGTCCACCCGCCAAAGCGGCGTTCGCTGATTTCTTCGTAATGCAACAACACCACTTCTTTGTGGCGCGAGTCTTTTTGGATGTGCCCATACAGGTCACTCACGGCATTGCGCCCACCTTCGATGGCTTGCAAAAAAATCCCACCGCCGTAGCACAGGATGCCGGTGATGCCACTGCTGGGGTTGAACTGGCGCGATTGGGCCAGGATGGAGTCAATCGTTTCGGGGCGTGGATCCACCGCGCGGCTGGCGTAAAGCAAGCGTACCAACATGGGTCAGTTCCTTCCGGGAATCAGGGCCAAAAATTCACGACGCAGGTTCGCGTCTTTGAGGAATGCACCGCGCATGACCGAGTTGATCATCTTGCTGTCCATGTCCTTCACGCCACGCCAACCCATGCAGTAGTGGCTGGCTTCCATCACGATGGCCAGGCCATCGGGTTGTGTTTTGCGTTGAATCAAGTCGGCCAGTTGCACCACGGCTTCCTCTTGAATTTGGGGGCGACCCATGATCCATTCGGCCAAACGTGCGTATTTGGACAGACCGATCACGTTGGTGTGTTCGTTGGGCAATACGCCAATCCAAATTTTGCCGATGACCGGGCAAAAGTGGTGGCTGCAAGCGCTGCGAACGGTGATGGGCCCAACGATCATGAGCTCGTTCAAATGCTCGGCGTTGGGAAATTCGGTGATCTCTGGTCCTTGCACATAGCGCCCTTTGAACACCTCTTTGAGGTACATCTTGGCCACGCGGCGCGCTGTGTCACCGGTGTTGTGGTCGTTCACAGTGTCGATCACCAAGCTGTCGAGCACGCCTGACATCTTGGCCGTGACTTCGTCCAGCAGCTGTTCCAGCTCGCCGGGTTGGATGAAGTCAGAGATGTTGTCGTTGGCGTGAAAACGCTTGCGAGCCGCCAAAACGCGTTCGCGAATTTTCACCGAAACAGGAACGCCTTCGTCTTCGGGCGTGGCAGCAGAAGCAGTCATGGCGTCTGGGGTTTTCATTAACATGGGAAGCATCCTAACAGCGATTTTTGCTCTTGCGAAAAGCCCTTGGCAACGCCCATGATGGCCTTGGGGTTGAGCATGGTGGCAAGCCTGACCCAAGAGGGAGAAGCTCCCATCAGTAGCGGTTGCCACTCAAAAACAAGGCCAAGCGCATCAAGGCAAAGGCCAGCCAGTCCAAGACTCTGTGCGGCCAAGACCTGCGCGTGTAGTCAGCAGCAACCACCTGGCTACTTTGTTGGTCCATCGCCAAGGCCAAGCGTTGGTGAAGTTGCTCGGCAAAAGCTTTGTCGGCCACCACCACATTGGCCTCGCGCGCCAGCAACAGACTGAGGGGATCCAGATTGGACGAGCCCACCGTGGCCCATGGACGATCATGGTGCGGGTCGATGACCGCGACTTTGGCGTGCAAAAAGCTGGCGTTGTATTCGTAAATTTCGATACCAGCAGCCAAAAAAACCCCATAAACGGGACGCACCGCATGAAACTGCATGAAATATTCGTACCGGCCTTGCAACAACAAGCGCACACGAACGCCACGCTGAGCCGCATAAACCAACGCTTTGCGCAGACGTCGGCCGGGTAAAAAATAGGCGTTGGCAATGACAATTTCATGCCGGGCAGCGCCAATCGCTTTTAAATAAGCGCGCTCAATCTGACTGCGGTTGCGCACGTTGTCACGCAACAGCAGACCGGCTTTGGCCACCAGATGGCTCTCCCTGGCCCGTTCGTCTTCATGCAGCCATGGCAAATGAAGACCACCCGCTCTAAATGAACTGAATGCCTCGGGAAACTTTTTCTGCCGAACATGGCGAACGGTCAATATGCGCCACCACAGTTGCGCCATGGTTTCCTGCATTTGCTGAACCAGCGCGCCACTGGCGCAGACCGCAAAGTCAAGACGTGGCAGCAACAATGACCCATGGTAAGGGTCATACCAATCGTCCAAAATATTGATGCCTCCGCAAAACGCCAGATGCCCGTCAATCACGCATAACTTCCGGTGCAGGCGGCGCCAGCGGCTTGGAATCATCAGGCCCAACGTGCCCAGCGGGGAATAGACACGCCACTCCACACCCGCGCGGTCAAACCGGTCGCGCCAGTGAGGTGGCAAGTCAGGGGTGCCCACCCCATCCACCACCACCCACACCCTCAAACCCCGCAAAGCTGCCCGTTCAAGGGCTTCGGCGACCAAGGCGGCAGCCCCATGAAAATCAAAAATATAGGTTTCCAGATGCACCTGTGAACGCGCCTGCTCCATGGCCGAGACCAACGCTTCAAAATAGGCTTGCCCCCCTTCGATCAATCGGATCTGATGACCATCTCGCAAAATAGGGCTGCGTCGCATGGCTCAGTCGCTCCAGGCGAACTCTGCCACCAAGGGCAAATGGTCAGACATGCGACGCCAGATCCGACCTGAAGGAGCCATGGCATGCACCGGAATCAGCCCCCTGGCATAGACATGGTCCAACTGGTTCAAGGGCAAGCGCGATGGGAAGGTGGGCGTGGCTTGCTCGCGCCACTCTCGAAAACCTGCCCGTGCCATGCGCCGGCCCAAGCCCGTGCCCCAATCGTTGAAATCACCGGCCACCAACACCGGCGCGTGCGCAGGAATGGTTTGTTCAATGAAGCTCAACAATTGCGCCAGCTGACGCACCCGACTGGCCGGGACCAACCCCAAGTGCACCACGATCACATGGACCACGCGGTCAATGACTTGAATTTCAGAATGCAACAAACCGCGTTGTTCAAATCGATGGTCAGACATATCCCGATGCTGCTCGGACAACACCGGCCAGCGCGACAACAAGGCATTGCCATGCTCCCCATGGCGGGTGACGGCGTTGGTGCGATACACCGAAACATACCCTTCGGGCGCCAGAAAATCGGCTTGGGGTTGAGCAGGCCAATGCGCGAAGTGGCGCTCTTCTAGCCGGTGCATCAGACGCACCTCTTGCAGACAGACGATGTCGGCATCGAGTTGCTCCACGGCGTGCCCCAAATTGTGGATTTCAAGCCGCCGTGCCGGGCCCAAGCCTTGCACCCCTTTGTGGATGTTGTAGGTGGCCACTCGCAACAACGGATGCTCGTGTCTTTGTGGCATCAGCGTCCCACTTGAGGGGCAAAGCGCGGCAGCATCAAGATGGCTTCGGCATTGGAGGGTGAAAAACAATGGTCTGCAGCGGCTTGCCAATGCAGCCATTGCCAATCGGTGTGCTCGGCAGGACTGAGCGTAATTGGCGTCATTTCAGGCACCCGAAGGCCAAACACGCGCTCTGTGTTGCGACTGATGTCGGGGGCATAGCGCCAGCGCCAAGCTGGGTAAATGTCATAAATGTTCTCAAGTTGCCAATCTTGCAAATGACATTCGGGGTGCAGCGCATCAATACCCGTTTCTTCTTGCACTTCGCGAGCGGCTGTTTCCTCCCAGGTTTCCTCGAGGTGGTCTTTGCTGCCCGTGACCGACTGCCAAGTGCCGGCATCGGCTCTCCGAATCAACAGGACTTGGCCGCTGGAGGTGTATATCACCACCAGCACAGATTGAGGAATTTTGTAAATCGTCGTGGTCACAGCTTCATTCTAGGCAGCCCCGTCCTTGCTAGCATTGCGCCATGTCGTCTTTACCCCATTCAACTGTGCCTTTGTTGTTGCAAGTCCACCAATTGAGTGGCGGGCCCGATGCGCAAGCGGTGATCCAAGATTTGGACTTTGCTTGGCCCGCCGGTTTGAGCTGGATTTGCGGCGACGAAGGCTCAGGCAAAACAACCTTGCTTCGCCTGTTGGCAGGCGATCTGCAGCCACACAGCGGCCAAGTGATTCGGCCTGCAGGCGGGGTGTTTTGGGCCGACCTGCAAGGGGCTGAGCACGACCCCACCACGGTGCAAGACTGCTGGCAGCAATGCCAATCCCTGTACCCCCATTGGGATGCACCATTGCTGCAAGATTTGGCAGAAGAACTGGACATGGTCCAGCACCGCCACAAGCCGCTGTTCATGCTGTCTGCCGGCAGTCGCCGCAAAGTGGGGTTGATCGCCGCACTGGCCTCAGGGGCCAGCGTGACCTTGCTTGACCAGCCGTTTGCGGCGCTGGACCAACGATCGGTTTTAATAACCAAGGCGTTTTTGAGAGAAGCAGCACATGCAGCCACGCGAGCTTGGATCGTGGCCGATTACGAACCGCCCAACGATTTGCCTCATGCCCGTGTCTTGCAATTGCCATGGGCCTGAGGCATGAGCGCACGCCACAAGTGCCCCACCTCGCGTGCACGAATTAACTCGGCCAATGGGCGTGAATTTTGTCTTCCGGCACTGCCTGCCAGCCCCCCGGGAAACTCCTTAGCCCACTTTGCCCCATAATGGGCCTTGTGCGCGTGCGTTTTGCATGCGCGCAATTCAGGTGATCGGTCAGTTTCGCGCTCTACGGCGGCACTTTTCGGGTTTGTTGTACTTTCGGGACCCCATCGCTTTTGTTTCATGTATTTTGAGGAGTCCCCATGGGCAATAAACTTTACGTCGGCAACTTGCCGTACACCGTCCGCGACGAAGACCTGCAACAGGCTTTCGGCGAATTCGGCGCCATCACCAGCGCCAAAGTCATGATGGAACGCGACACCGGTCGCTCCAAAGGCTTCGGTTTTGTGGAAATGGGCAGTGATGCTGAAGCGCAAGCGGCTATCGCTGGCATGAACGGTCAATCTTTGGGTGGTCGCAGCATCACCGTGAACGAAGCTCGCCCCATGGAGGCACGTCCTCCACGCACCGGCGGTTTCGGTGGTGGTGGCGGCGGCTACGGTGGCGGCGGCCGTTCTGGTGGCGGCGGCTACGGTGGTGGCGATCGCTCCGGCGGTGGCGGCTACGGTGGTGGTGGTGGCGGTCGCGGCGGCTACTAAGCCCTGCACCCTTTCAACGGCCCATCGGCCGTTGTCAAATTGATGCTTCAGCCCCTGGGCTGAAACAGCCAAGAAAGGCTTCAAGACTTTGGTTTTGAAGCCTTTTTTGTTGGGCGAGCCCATCACTCACATGCACCAACAACAACGCCACCCGAGGGTGGCGTTGAGCAGAACAAGCAAACCCCAATATCAGGCGGTTTTGGCAGCGTCCAGATTGCGCAAGCGAATGTGCAATTCGCGCAACTGCTTCTCGTCCACCGGGCTTGGGGCCTGCGTGAGCAAGCACTGGGCGCGTTGGGTTTTGGGGAAAGCAATCACGTCGCGGATGGATTCGGCGCCGGTCATCAAAGTCACGATTCGGTCCAAGCCAAAGGCCAAGCCACCGTGGGGCGGTGCGCCGTATTGCAGGGCGTCAAGCAAGAAACCAAACTTGAGTTGGGCTTCTTCGGGTGTGATTTTCAGGGCATCGAACACTTTTTGCTGGACATCGGCACGGTGAATACGCACCGAGCCACCGCCCATTTCCCAGCCGTTCAAGACCATGTCATAGCCCTTAGAAATGCACTTCTCGGGGGCGGTGACCATCCAGTCTTCGTGGCCATCTTTGGGCGCAGTGAAGGGGTGATGCACTGCGGTGTAGCGCTGGTTTTCGTCGTCGAACTCAAACATGGGGAAGTCCACAACCCACATCGGCGCCCAACGGTCTTCGAACAAACCGTTCTTTTTACCGAAGTCACTGTGGCCAATCTTGATGCGCAAGGCGCCAATCGCGTCGTTGACGATTTTGGCTTTGTCCGCACCGAAGAAAATCAAATCGCCGTTTTGTGCGCCCGAGCGTTCCAACACCGCGTTCAAGGCGGCATCGTGGATGTTTTTGACAATGGGCGATTGCAAGCCATCGCGGCCTTTGCTCAGATCGTTGACGCGGATATAGGCCAAGCCCTTGGCGCCATAAATCTTGACGAACTCGGTGTAAGCGTCGATTTCGCCACGGCTGATGCCGCCACCCTCGACCGAGCCATTGGGAACGCGCAGGGCCACCACTCGGCCGCCTTTCATGTTGGCGGCGCCAGAGAATACCTTGAAGTCGACATCGCCCATGACATCGGTGACTTCGGTGAATTGCAGTTTCACACGCAAATCGGGCTTGTCAGAGCCATACAGGTGCATGGCATCTTGGTACGTCATGACTGGGAACTCGCCCAAGTCCACACCAATGGTCTTGCTGAAAACGCGCTTGATCATGCTTTGGAACATGTCGCGAATTTCTTCTTCTGTCAGGAACGAGGTCTCGATATCGATCTGCGTGAATTCGGGCTGACGGTCAGCGCGCAAGTCTTCATCGCGGAAGCACTTGGTGATTTGGTAGTAGCGGTCATAGCCCGCGACCATGAGCAACTGCTTGAACAATTGAGGCGACTGGGGCAACGCAAAAAACTGGCCATCGTGGACACGGCTGGGCACCAAGTAGTCACGCGCACCTTCAGGGGTGCTCTTGGTCAGCATTGGGGTTTCGATGTCGACAAAGCCGTTTTCATCGAGGTACTTGCGCACTTCCATGGCCACTTTGTAGCGCAGCATCAGGTTGTTTTGCATGTAGGGGCGACGCAGGTCCAACACACGGTGTGTGAGGCGGGTGGTCTCCGACAAGTTCTCTTCGTCGATTTGAAACGGCGGGGTCACCGAGGCGTTCAGCACAATCAACTCTTGGCACAACACTTCGATCTTGCCGCTCTTCATGTTGTCATTGGAGGTGCCCTCAGGGCGCGCGCGCACCACGCCTTTGATCTGCACGCAATATTCATTGCGAACGTCTTCGGCGACTTTGAACATGTCGGGACGGTCAGGGTCGCACACCACTTGCACATAGCCTTCGCGGTCACGCAAATCAATGAAGATCACGCCGCCATGGTCACGGCGACGGTTGACCCAGCCGCACAGGCTCACGGTTTGACCGGTCAGGGCTTCGGTCACCAGACCGCAATAGTGGGAACGCATGGACATGTTCAGGGACTTTCTAAATTCGAAAAATTCTGATGGTTTCGGAGCAAAAGAGCGGTGAGCCGTGCGGCTTATGGCGTCTTGGAGGAGGTGTCTGGGTTATCGGGTAGGGTTTTCAGTGCCTGAGGTCCGGGCACCACTACCCCCATCGAGATGATGTATTTCAGAGCGTCGTCGACTGTCATGTCGAGCTCAACCACATCGGCCTTGGGCATCATCAAGAAAAAGCCCGACGTGGGGTTGGGCGTGGTGGGCACATACACGCTGACCATGGGTTGGTTCAGATGTTTGGCGACCTCACCGCCGGGGGTTCCGGTCAAAAAGGCGATGGTCCAGACGCCTTGGCGCGGGTATTGCACCAGCAAGGCCTTAGAAAAAGCATTGCCGCTGCCCGAAAACAAGGTGTCGGCGACCTGTTTGACGCTGGTGTAAATGGTGCGCACCACGGGAATGCGGTTCATCAAACTGTCCCATTGACGCAACCACCATTGGCCGAACATGTTGGCCACAAAGACACCCGTAGAAAAGATCACCAAAGCCACCAAGATCACACCCAGACCGGGCACACCTCGCAGTGCCTCGGCCACTTTGTGCATACCCGGAATCAAGGTGTCAGCGGCCAGCAACACCGCCAAGAAAATGCTGTCCAGCAAGCCCACCAACCAAGTCAGCACCCAGACGGTGATGCCCATAGGCAGCCACACCAGAAGACCGGTGATGAAGTACTGTTTGAAGCTGCGATGTTTCATGGAGTGGCAATCTAGGGGGACAGGTCAATGACAGGCGCAAGAAGGCGCGCAGCCCCCCGCAGAAATTGAAGCGGAGGCAGAACCGGAATCGCCGGCCGCAGCACTGGTTGCGCCAGAAGAACCCGCATCCGAAGAGGCCGGCGCCGCATCGGCCACTGCCGCCGTAGAGGCCGCGGCACCCGTGGCACCACCGCCCTTGAAATCAGTGGCGTACCAGCCCGTTCCCTTCAGCTGAAAACCAGGCGCTGTCAGTTGTTTGTTGAACTTGGG
>JBJOIR010000016.1:0-35533 GCA_046047055.1 Pseudomonadota bacterium
GATAAACCCAGTCGGCGATGCGGTGCGCTGACAAGCGCAGGTCTGCGGCGGAAACCGTGTCTTTGAAGTCGCCTTTTTCTTGCCCTTTGACCGCGTCCCACAAGCGAGCTCGAACATCAAAACGTCCGTCAGCCAAGCGCGTCACTGAACCGGCCACCAAGGCCTCGGCGGAAAGTTGACGCCAGGGCCCCCAATCAGGGCGGCTGGTTTCATCCAAAGCCGCTGCGCCCACATCCAGACCTTTGAATTGGCCGCTTCGCTCCAAGTCAGACTGAACAATGCTGGCCAGCTTTTGGGGAGCCGCAGCCTCCCCCTTGAATGGCACGATGGCCACGGGCAATTGGGTCATGCCCACACCGGTCACTTCAACGCGAAATTGGGCCCAAGCCGGCAACGCCAAAGCACTCAAAAACAACCACTGAAGCATCCAGTTCATGGGGAACATGCGCATTAAATTGATCTTCATGGGAGGGGAAGGACTGTCGAATTCTTGAAAACCGTGATCGTACACCGTAGTCATGACTATTCTCTCGCCATAACGGCCTTCCTTACAATCCACGCCATGAGTCAAAACCCGCCCAACCCCACGCAGACCCCGAACATCCGGGCGCGTCTGCGCCGACTGACGCCCTATTTTGGAAGTCAGCGAGGTATTTGGGCCGTAGCTGTTTTGGCCACCCTGGTGGGGGCATTGACCGAACCCATGATTCCAGCGCTTTTTCAACCTTTGCTGGACCAAGGTTTTGCAGAAAACAAACTCCCCTTGTGGGTCATTCCCGCCGTCGTTTTGGGCTTGTTCTCGGTGCGCGGATTGGCCAACTTTGTGGCGCAATACGCGCTGTCACGCATCACCAATGACGGCATGGAGAAACTCCGCTCGCGTTTGTTTGCGCAGCTCATGAAGGCGGACTTGTCACTTTTTTCAAAGCAGTCGGCCAGCACCCTGTCCAACACCATCGTCTATGAAGTGCAATCTGGCGCAGCCCAATTGGTCACCGCCGTGATTGCCTTAACGCGAGACGGCTTCACCCTCATCGCCCTGCTCAGTTATCTAATGTGGCTGAACTGGAAGTTGACGCTGCTGGTGTTCACCGTCGCGCCCGGCCTGAGTTGGATCATGAAAGCCCTCTCGCGGCGGCTTTACAAACTGACCAAAGAAAGCCAAAACGCCACCGACAACTTGGCTTATGTCGTTGAAGAAAATGTGCTGGCCCACCGTGTCGTGCGCTTGCAAGGGGGCCAAGAGCATCAATTGGCGCGGTTCAAGCAACTGGCCTTGGTCCTGCGCCGTTTGGCGCTGAAGTCGACGGTGGCCTCTGCGGCCATGACACCCCTGACCCAAATGGTGGCAGCTTTATCTTTGTCCATGGTGTTGGTGATGGCGCTTTACCAGAGCCAAAACGGCGCATCAGGCGCCACCGTGGGTGGTTTTGTGGCCTTCATCACCGCCATGCTGATGCTGATTGCCCCCATCAAACGGCTGACTGAAATTTCGAATCCCATCACCCGAGGTCTGGCTGCACTCGAGCGAGGCCTGAACTTGATTGACGATGCCCAAGAAGAAACCCAGGGCAGCTACACCACCCCGCGCGCCAAAGGCTCGGTAACTTGGACGGATGTTCATTTGCAGTTCACTGCCGACAGCCAACCCGCTTTGAGTGGGGTCAACCTGAACATCCAACCCGGTGAGACGGTCGCATTGGTGGGCACTTCGGGTGCGGGTAAATCGACTTTGGTTCAGTTGTTGCCCCGTTTCGTTCAACCTACTGCAGGCACCGTGAGTCTGGATGGCAGGCCCATTGAGCAATGGAACTTGGTGAATTTGCGCCAGCAATTTGCCTTGGTCAGTCAAGATGTGGTCATGCTCAACGACACCGTGGCCGCCAACGTGTGTCTGGGGCAAAACGCCGACCGAGCTCGCATTCAGGCCAGCTTAGAAGCCGCCAACCTGTGGAGCCATGTAGCGCAAATGCCGATGGGCATGGACACCTTGTTGGGCCACAACGCCAATGAGCTTTCTGGCGGACAGCGACAACGTTTGGCCATCGCGCGGGCGCTCTACAAAGATGCCCCTGTTTTGATTTTGGACGAGGCGACATCGGCACTGGACAACGCGTCTGAGCGGTGGGTGCAAGAGGCCTTGCAAAAACTCATGCACGGGCGCACCACCCTGATCGTGGCCCACCGCTTGTCCACCATCGAACACGCCGACCGCGTGGTGGTGATGGAAAAGGGGCAAATTGTCGAGCAAGGCGCACCAGCCGCACTGTTGGCACAAGGGGGCGCTTACGCCAAGTTGCACCGCCGGGGTGAATGGGCGAGCGACAGCGAATAACAGCAGGGTTAGAGCAATACCACGTCGTATTGCTCCGGGCCCATTGCGGGCTCGACTTGCAATGAAATGGGCTTGGCAATGAAGTCCGACAAACCGGCCAAGTGCTGACTCTCTTCGTCGAGCAACAAATCAATGACCGGCGATGCGGCCACCACACGAAATTCGCGGGGATTGAACTGGCGCGCCTCACGCAAGATCTCACGCAAGATGTCGTACACCACCGAACGGGCCGTTTTAACGATGCCCTTGCCCTGACAACTCGGGCAGGGTTCACACAGCATGTGAGCCAACGACTCGCGGGTGCGTTTGCGGGTCATCTCCAGCAAGCCCAGCGAGGAAAACCCGCCCGCCATGGTTTTCACGCGATCGCGGGACAGCTGTTTGCGAAACTCCGCCAGCACCGCGTCTTGGTGGTCTGCACGCGCCATGTCGATGAAGTCGGCAATGATGATGCCGCCCAAATTGCGCAAGCGCAATTGACGGGCAATGGCTTGGGCCGCTTCGAGGTTGGTCTTGAAAATGGTGTCTTCAAAATTGCGGGCGCCGACATAACCTCCGGTGTTCACATCCACCGTGGTCAAGGCTTCGGTTTGGTCAATGATGAGGTAGCCGCCCGATTTCAGATCGACCCGACGGCCCAAAGCCTTGGCAATTTCTTCGTCGATGGCGTACAAATCAAAAATCGGCCGCTCCCCTTTGTACAGGTGCAGGCGCTCGGCCGCTTTGGGCATGAACTCGCGACCAAACGACATCAAATGGGCAAACTGCTCTTGCGAGTCAATGCGTATGCTTTGTGTGGCCTCGCCCACCAAATCGCGCAACACACGTTGCAACAAGGTCAGGTCTTGGTGCAACAAAGACGCCGGCGGCAAACGCACCGAAGCTTCTTTGATGCGCGCCCACGTCTTGCGCAAGTAAGCAATGTCTTCTTGCAATTCATCGTCGCTCGAATCTTCGGCGTTGGTGCGCAAAATAAACCCACCCCCGGCCTCGCCCACCAAGACTTGCAAACGTTGGCGCAGTGCATCGCGTTGATCTGAGGGGATTTTTTGCGACACCCCAATGTGGTCGTCTTGCGGCAAAAAAACCAAGTGCCGACCGGCAATGCTGATCTGGGTGGACAGCCGTGCCCCTTTGGTGCCCATGGGGTCTTTGATGACTTGCACCATGATGGCGCGGCCCTCAAAGACCTGCTTTTCGATCGGGACCAAAGGCTGGCCCGTGCGCGCGGTTGCGGCCTCGCCATCGGTGTGTTTTTGCCAGACATCGGCCACGTGCAAAAACGCGGCTTTGTCGAGCCCTATGTCAATGAAAGCCGACTGCATGCCCGGCAGTACGCGCGCTACTTTGCCCAAATAAACATTGCCCACTAGCCCCCGCTCGAGGGTGCGTTCGACATGCAGTTCTTGCACTGCGCCAAATTCGACCACCGCAACCCGCGTTTCTTGGGGTGACCAATTGACCAAAATATCTTGTTGCATCGGTAAATTCTGGGTGGGGAAGGTGAAATGTAAATGCGGGGCCAAGCGATCAACAGCGTACGCCAACCGCGCGCAACGCTTGGGCCGTTTCAAAAAGAGGCAAACCCATGATGCCCGAATAGCTGCCCTTGATCTGCTCAATATGAACAGCCGCCCTGCCCTGCACACCATAGGCTCCGGCTTTGCCCATGGGCTCGCCTGAAGCCACATAAGCGTTGATTTGCGCGCTCGTCATGGGCGCAAACCGCACCCATGACTCAGACAAAGCGGTCACTCGCTGACGGCCTTTTTGTACCGCAATGGCCGTTAAGACTCGGTGAGTTTGGCCTGACAGCAACTTCAAGATACGGCGAGCATCGGCGGCATCCGTCGGCTTACCCAGAATCTGTCGCCCCAAGCAGACTGTGGTGTCGGCGCACAGCACAGGGGCAGCAGGAAGCCCCTGTTGGTGCATGCGCTGCACGGCAGCGTCCAGCTTCAGGCCGGTCACGCGGGCCACATAACGGGCGGGCGCTTCTTGACCGCGCACTGCTTCTAGTGTCTCAACATCTTCGTCTGGCGAGGCCAGCAAAAGACGGTGCGCCACGCCGATCTGGTCCAGCAATTGGCTGCGCCGAGGGCTTTGCGACGCGAGGTAAATGAAATCGCTCATTCGCGGTGATAGGGGTGGTTGGCGTTGATGGACCAAGCCCGGTACAGCTGCTCAATGAGCAACACCCGCGCCATGGCATGGGGCAAGGTCAGATCAGACAAGCGAATGCGCTCATGCGCGGCTTGCCGGAATTCAGGTTCGAGGCCGTCGGGCCCACCAATCACCAAAGCCACATCGTCGCCACCCAATTTCCATTGGGTCAGTCGTGTGGCGAGGGCTTGGGTGCTCAGGCTGGTGCCCCGCTCGTCCAGCACCACGATGCGGGTGCCACGGGGAATCGCTGCCTCAATGCGCTGGCGCTCGGCGGCATATAGCGTGGACAGGGTTTTGGAGCCGCGAGGCTCGGTTTTCACGGCCTTGAGCTCGACTTTGAGCTCAGGCGGAAATCGTTTGGCGTAATCGTCCCAGGCCGTCTGGGCCCAATCCGGCACACGTTGGCCGACCGCAACGATCAGCAACTTCATGAACGATCAATCGGCTTTGCGGCGGGTCGTGGCTTGCACAGCCTTGCGAGCGGGGGCTTTTTTGACTGCTGCTTTGGCAGCGGGTTTGCCTGCTGGCTTGCCCACGGTTTTCACAGTGGGTTTGCTGGTGGTGGACTTGGCCGCGGTCTTGGCCGGTGTTTTCGCAGCCGCTTTGACGGTGGATTGAGAGGCGGATTTGGCAGTGGTTTTGCCCGCTGTTTTGGCGGGCGCTTTCAAAGCCACTTTGGGCTTGGCGGCGGGTTGGGCCGCTGTCTTCTTGGCGGCCGCTTTTTTGGGCGCAGCCTTCTTGGCGTCAGTACTGCGAATGTGCGATTTCACATCGGTCGCGGCAACGGGCTTGGGCGCACCAAACTTGAGGCGCACCGGCGTGCCGCCCCAAATTTCTTCCAAGTTGTAATAAGTGCGAATGGTGGGTTGCATCACGTGCACCACTGCTTGGCCGCAGTCCACAATGATCCATTCGCCGTTGTCTTCGCCCTCGATGCGGGGCTTGCCAAAACCGGCGTTGCGCACTTTGTCGCGCACACTGGCCGCCAATGCTTTGGTCTGGCGGTTGGAAGTACCCGAGGCGATGATGACGCGCTCAAACAAGGAGGACAGGTGTTCGGTGTCAAACACTTGAATCTCTTGGGCCTTGACATCCTCCAAAGCGTCCACGATGGCTCGTTGGAGTTTTTGGATGTCTTTTTTTGCAGCGGATTCGGTCATCAATGGGGCCTGTAAAGGTGGTGTTCGTGAATATAGCGTTCTACAGCGGGAGGCACCAAGCCAGCAATGGGCTGATCCGTGGTCAACAGCTCGCGAATGCCTGTCGCACTGTGCGGCATCAGGGGCATGTTCAGCGTCTGAAGGCGCGCTTGCAGGGTCTCAGGAAGTGAAAGATCGGTCGGCAAGGTGTTGTTTTCTTCACTCCACGCACGCACGCCTTTATCTCGTCCCGCGGCGCAGATTATAGCGATGCGCCCGATTTGCTCGATCTGGTGCCAATGGGGCAAAGAACGTCGTTGGTCATCACCCAGCAACAAATAAAGCTGGGCTTGCGGAAACTCGTTTTGCAATTGAATGAGCGTATCCACCGTGTAGCTGGGGCCCGTGCGCTGGGTTTCTCGCGCATCCAACACCACTTGGGGCAGATGTTGAAAAGCCAATTGACACATCGCCAAACGGTGCACCGCGCCGCTCAAGGGACGTTGTTTGTGCCAAGCTTCACCGGTGGGCAACACCCTGACTTGGGCCAACTGAAGTTGTCGGATGGCGGCCTCGACCAAGGCCACGTGCGCCAAATGCGGCGGATCAAATGCACCGCCAAATACCCCTAAGCGTTGAATGCCGTTGGGGTTCAAACCCAATCCTTGGGAATCAAGTAATGGCTCAACAAGCGCTCTTCAGGTGAGCCCAATGGGTCTTGCCGTTGGTAAGACCAACGGACTTCGGGCGGCATGGACAGCAAGATGGATTCCGTGCGGCCACCCGACTGCAGTCCGAAATGGGTTCCCCGATCCCAGACCAGATTGAACTCGACATAACGCCCACGGCGGTACAGCTGAAAGTCGCGTTCGCGTTCGCCATAGGCCATTGATTTGCGGCGCTCCACAATGGGCAAGTAGGCCGGCAGCAACGCATTGCCAACGCTTTGCATCATGGCAAAACTGCCGTCCATGCCCAGCTCTGAAAAATCATCAAAAAAGATGCCGCCAACGCCGCGTTGCTCGTGACGGTGCTTGTTGCAAAAGTAATCATCACACCAAGCTTTGAACCTCGGATGCAAGGCCTCGCCAAAGGGGTTCAAGGTCTCTTTGCAGGTTTGATGAAAGTGCACCGCGTCTTCGTCAAAACCGTAATAAGGCGTCAGGTCCATACCACCGCCGAACCACGCCACAGGCGCTTTGCCCTCTGGCTTGGCCGCGATCATGCGCACATTCATGTGCACGGTGGGCACATACGGGTTGCGCGGATGAAAAACCAGCGAGACACCCATGGCCTCAAAGGCAGAACCCGCCAGTTCGGGCCGATGCTGGGTGGCCGAAGCGGGCAATTGCGGCCCACTGACATGCGAAAAGCCACAACCGGCGCGCTCAAAAATCGGGCCGCCCTCCAAAATCTGGGTGATGCCATTGCCTTGCAATTTGTCACCGGGTTCTTTTTGCCAAGTGTCGACCAAGAATGGCGTGCCATCCATGTCGGTCAATGCCCCCGTAATACGAGACTGCAAACCCACCAAGTAGGTTTTGACGGCGGCGATGTCAAAGGTCGTGTTCATGGGCGGGATCGGCTTTTAAAAAAATCATGTGGGCGTCGAGTTCGAGGACGAACTGGCGCTGGGGTGGGTGGGCTTGGGACTCCAGGGCACGATCGGGCCCATTTGGTCAACATGGAAACCCTTGACCCCTTGGAACACTTGGGCCATGTGGGCGTAATCTTGATCGACATCACCGGTCAAATCATAAAAATCGACCAAGCTGAGACAACGACGGCCCCAATCAAGTTTGACCAAAGCCAGGGGCACCTGAGCACCCAGGGCCAATTGGTAAAAACCGCTGCGCCAACCGGGGGTGAGGCTGCGTGTGCCCTCAGGCGCTAAGCCCAGCCACAGCACTTGTTTGTGCTGTTTGTGCTCTTGAAACACATGGACCATCTGCCCCACCACACCGCGAGACGAACGCCGGTCAATAGGAATGCCACCGACCCAGCGCATCCACCGGCCGACCAAGGGGAACTTGAACAGCGAGTCCTTGCCCCAGAAATGCGCGGGAATGCCCAAGGCCCATTTGGCCAGCATGCCAATGGGAAAGTCCCAGTTGCTGGTGTGCGGGTAGACAATCGCCACCCCTTGCAGCTGAGGAAATCCATCAAATTCGAGTCGCCAGCCCAGCATCTTCAAGACCCAACGGGCCAAACGCGAACCTTTGAACTGAACGGGGTGCGAAGTCGGTGCGTCCATGCTCAAGTGCCTGTCAATAAGTCAGTGCGCGGTAGCCAATGTCTTTGCGCCATTGCATACCGTCAAAAGCGATTTGCTCGGCCCCGCTGTACGCTTTTTGCTGAGCCAAGCGAACCGATTCCGCCATCGCGGTGACGCACAACACGCGCCCGCCTGAGGTCACGATTTGCCCGTCTTGTTCTGTGGTGCCTGCATGGAACACCATGACGTCGTCCTGATCGGTGGGCAAGCCCGCAATCACGTCGCCTTTGCGCGGTTGCATCGGGTAGCCCGATGCAGCCATGACCACGCCCAGGGCCACCCGTCGGTCCCATGCCAACTCAAACTGATCCAAGCCTTCGGAGGTCGCAGCCAACAACAGTTCGAGAAAATCAGATTTCATCCGCATCAAGATCGGCTGCGTTTCAGGGTCGCCCATGCGGCAATTGAATTCGAGGGTCTTGATGCGGCCGTCGGCATCGATCATCAAACCTGCATACAGAAATCCGGTGTAAGGAATGCCGTCTTTTTCCATGCCTTTGATGGTCGGCAAAATGACTTCACGCATGGCGCGTGCATGGACTTCGGCGGTCACGACAGGGGCCGGCGAATACGCGCCCATGCCGCCGGTGTTGGGGCCTTCATCCCCGTCCAGCAACCTTTTGTGGTCTTGGCTGGTGGCCAAAGCAATCACATGCTTGCCATCACAAAGCACCATGAAGCTGGCTTCTTCGCCCTGCAAAAACTCTTCGATCACCACCCTTGCGCCGCCCGCATTGTGGGCGACGCCCAAGGTGTTGTCGATCAACATGAAGTCAATGGCGGCGTGGGCTTCTTCCAAAGTCATGGCCACCACCACCCCTTTGCCGGCCGCCAAACCATCGGCTTTCACCACAATGGGGGCGCCTTTCAAGTCCACATAGGCGTGGGCTTGGTCGGCTTGGTTGAAGGTCTGAAACTCGGCAGTGGGAATGCCGTGCCTTTGCATAAAAGACTTAGAGAAAGCCTTGGAGCTTTCAAGTTGGGCGGCGGCCTGAGTCGGGCCAAAAATTCTCAAACCATGGGCCCGAAAATCGTCCACCATGCCGGCCGCCAAAGGTGCCTCTGGCCCCACCAGCGTGAGGTCAATCTGGTTGTCGATCGCCCATTGGCGCAGCTGAACCCCATCCGACACGGGCACATTGATCAATTGGGTGTCTCTGGCCGTGCCCCCATTTCCGGGCGCCACATAGACCTGCTGAATTCGATTCGATTGGGCCAATTTCCAGGCCATGGCATGCTCGCGGCCACCATTGCCCACTACCAAAACTTTCATCAATCGTCCTTAATCTTCGAATTCTGCGTTGTGAAAAACGTTTTGGACATCGTCCAAATCTTCCAGCACATCTAGCAATTTTTGCATTTTTGCAGCATCTTCCCCGCTCAAAGTGACAGGATTCTCAGGGCGCATGGTCACTTCGGCCATTTCAGCCACCCAACCAGCGGCCTCCAACGCGTTTTTCACGGCCTCAAAGTCAGCATAGGCCGTCAGCACCTCGATCGCGCCCTCTGCGTCGGTGATCACATCCTCGGCCCCCGCTTCCAGCGCAACTTCCATCACTTTGTCTTCGGGCGTACCCGGGGCAAAAATCAATTGGCCGCAATGTTTGAACTGAAAGGCCACGGAGCCTTCGGTGCCCAAGTTGCCACCGTGTTTGCTCAAGGCATGGCGCACTTCGGCTACCGTGCGCACGCGGTTGTCGGTCATGGTGTCCAACAAAATGGCTGCGCCACCGATGCCATAGCCTTCGTAGCGAATTTCTTCGTAACTCACCCCCTCCAGGTTGCCAGTGGCTTTGTCCACATTGCGCTTGATGGTGTCGGCGGGCATGTTCGCAGCTTTGGCCTTTTCGATGGCCAAACGCAAGCGGGGGTTGGCACTGACATCGCCACCCCCTGTGCGGGCAGCCACCATGATTTCGCGCACCACCCGGGTCCAGATGCGCTGGCGCTTTTCATCTTGTCGCCCCTTGCGGTGCTGAATATTTGCCCATTTACTGTGGCCAGCCATCGGGATTTCCTTGAATGTTGATTTAACCTAGAGTCTGGATTTTACTTTTCACGCTAGGGAGTCAGAACAAGATGGCCAATCCAATGTTGATTGCACACAATTCACTGGCACAGTGCCACCTGCTGCCCGGCTTGGCCAACCGCCATGGGCTGATCACCGGAGCAACAGGCACGGGCAAAACCGTCACCTTGCAAACCTTGGCCGAAAATTTTTCGCGTCAAGGTGTTCCTGTGTTCATGGCCGACGTCAAGGGCGACCTGACGGGCATCAGCCAGCAGGGAAAAGTCGGCGACAAGCTGGCCAAGGTGTTGGCTGAACGCGGCATGACACCGCCAGAACCACTGGCCTGCCCCACCACAGTTTGGGATGTTTTTGGCGAGCTGGGCCACCCCGTGCGCGCCACCATCTCTGACATGGGCCCCCTGTTGTTGACCCGCATGCTGGGCCTGAACGACACACAAGCTGGGGTGTTGAACTTGGTGTTCAAGATTGCCGATGACCACAGTCTGTTGTTGTTGGACATGAAGGACCTGCGGACCATGCTGCAGTATGTCGGCGACAACGCCAAGCAGTTCACCACCGAATACGGCAACATCAGCGCGGCCAGCATTGGGGCCATTCAACGCGGGTTGCTGCAAATCGAGAGCCAAGGCGGCGATCGGTTTTTTGGTGAGCCCATGCTCAACATCGAAGACTTCATGCAAACCGATGCGCAAGGCGCAGGCGTGGTGAACATCTTGGCAGCTGACAAATTGATGAACGCGCCTCGCCTGTACGCCACTTTCTTGCTGTGGTTGCTGTCAGAGTTGTTTGAGGTGCTGCCCGAGATTGGCGACCCCGAAAAACCTAAGCTGGTGTTCTTTTTTGACGAAGCGCACTTGTTGTTCAAGGACGCGCCTGCAGTATTGGTTGAGCGCATCGAATTGGTGGTGCGACTGGTGCGATCGAAAGGGGTGGGCGTTTATTTTGTCACCCAAAACCCGCTGGACATCCCCGACAGTGTGCTGGGGCAACTGGGCAACCGGGTGCAACACGCCTTGCGTGCCTACACACCACGCGACCAAAAGGCCGTGGCTGCCACAGCTCAAACCATGCGGCCCAAGGCGGGCCTCGACATCGAGGCGGCCATCACCGAGTTGGCCGTAGGAGAGGCGCTGGTGAGCTTTTTGGATGCCAAGGGTCGCCCGTGCGAGACGGAGCGTGTGTTTGTGCAGCTGCCCGGCAGCCAACTGGGGCCGATCAGTCCAGAACAACGGCAAGCCCTGTTGCAAAGTTCATTGGTCGCGGGCGTTTATGAGCAAGCCCAAGACCGTGAATCGGCGTTTGAGAAGATCAAAGGCCAAAGTGCGGTCGCCACCGGCGGCGCGACTGCCAGTGGCACATTACCTGGTCAAAGTCAGGCCCATTCAGAAGCCCAGAGCAGTGGCCTGATGGGCAGTTTGTCAGAGATGCTGTTTGGCGGCAGCGGGCCACGGGGTGGGCAACGCGATGGTGTGGCCCAACTGGTGGTCAAAAGCGCCGTGCGCACGGTGGGCTCGGCCATTGGCCGCGAAATCGTCCGCGGTGTGCTGGGCGGCTTGATGGGCTCAAGTCGACGCCGCTGAGCACAGACAAAAAAAACCGCCGGGCTTGCACCCGGCGGTTATTCAATCTGGCTTAACCGAGTACGGCTAAACCGATCTGGAAAGTTTAGGCAGTTTCGCCCAAAACCGTCACAGTCACGTCCACCACCACATCGGTGTGCAAAGCCACTGCAACAGTGGATTCGCTCACGGTCTTGATGGGGCCGAGAGGCATACGGATCTGAGATTTCACCAGTTTGTAGCCTTGCTTGTTCAACTCTTCGCAGATGTCGTGGTTGGTCACTGAACCGAACAAACGGCCATCAACACCCGCTTTTTGCGACAACTTGACGACCGAGCCAGACAATTTCTCGCCTTGGGCTTGAGCGTCTGCCAATTTGGCGGCAGCGGCTTTTTCGAGTTCCACACGACGAGCTTCGAACTCGGCTTTGTTGGACTCGGTGGCACGACGTGCACGGCCTTGAGGGATCAAGAAGTTGCGAGCGTAGCCGTCTTTGACTTTGACGATATCGCCCAGATTACCCAGGTTCACAACCTTTTCGAGCAGAATGATTTGCATGGTTGGACTCCTTAGACTTTGTGCTGGTCGGTGTAGGGCAACATGGCCAAGAAGCGCGCACGCTTGATGGCGGTGTTGAGCTGACGCTGGAAAATGGCACGAGTGCCAGTCAGGCGTGCAGGAATGATCTTGCCGTTTTCGGCGATGAAGTCACGCAATGTGTCCACATCTTTGTAGTCGATTTCTTCGACGCCGGTCACGGTGAAGCGGCAAAAACGCTTGCGCTTGAACAGCAGTGACTGGGTGTTGCGCTTGGGGCGCTTGTCTTTGTTGAATTTTTTGAACGTGGCCATGGGGCCTCCTGAAATTAATCTTGCTGAAACTCTTGAATGTGCAACACGACACTTTTGCCTTGTCGAGGGGTGGCCAAAAAGCCTTTGAACTGCCAGACACTGCCTATCGCTTGTTTGACCAGCGTTTCTGCCTGAGAGCCAAAGGCCAAGGCACGAAGCTTGAGCTGGACTTTCCGGGCCTGTCCTGCCTCCTGTACTTCTGAGGCGTGCTCCAAGATCAAGTCCAGAGCGGGCAAACCAGCGGGGGTGTATCGCAAAGCGGCTTGCTCAGCAATACAAGCGGTCAGTTCTGTTCGGTTCACTCCTCAAAAGGTCAGTATCAAGCGGCAAATTCGGCTTGTTGTGACTTGCGGGCTTCTTCGCGCTCGACGGTCTTCATCATCGACGAAGGGGCCGTGTCGGCTTTTTTCTTCAGCACCGTCAGGTGACGCAAAACAGCGTCGTTGAACTTGAAGGCATGCTCCAGTTCAGCCATGACTGCTTGATCGGCTTCGATGTTCACGCACAGGTAGTGGGCCTTGCCCAACTTGTTGATTTGGTAAGCCAGCTGACGACGGCCCCAATCTTCAACACGGTGGATGTTGCCACCGCCGGCAGTGATCATGCCTTTGTAACGCTCCAGCATGGCTGGAACTTGTTCAGACTGATCGGGATGGATCAGCAAAATGATTTCGTAATGACGCATTGAGACTCCTTGCGGTTAACCCAAAAGGTTGGAAAAGCCGCCCCCAGCGTCTGTCGGGGTGCGGCAAGGCGAAGCCTCGGATTATAGCTTTATTTCAGAGGCCAGGGTAGTCTTTGGCTGAGACCGAAGGCTGTTTTAGACCATTTCCCCAGTCCTCAGGCAACAACAAAGTTCCCAAAACAATCACCAAGAGGCCAGCAGGGACGCCAAAAACCCCAGCCGACAGGGGCTGAATGCCCAGCCAAAGTCCGCCCACCGGGTCGAGGCCCCAAAAATGCCGGAAGCTTGGCGCGTTGACCACAATGTAATAAATGGTCACGCCAAGGCCCACCAGCATGCCCGCCACCACGGCGTTGCGGTGAACTTTCTTCCACACCATGCCCAACAGCATGCCCGGGAAAAAGGCCGCGGCGGCCAGAGAAAAGGAGGTGGAGACCAGTGCCAAAATTTCGGCGGGCTTGAAAGCCGCGACCACCGCCGCCAACATGGCCACGGCCAACAAAGCAAATTTTGAAAGAATGACCCGCCCTTCAGGTGATTTGGGTTTGCGTTCGCGGCTCGGCCCGATGTCGTGCACAAGCGCATTGCTGATGGTCAGCAACAACCCGTCAGCTGTCGACAAAGCGGCCGCCAAACCACCAGCAGCCACCAAACCCGACACCACAAAAGGCATGCCCCCCAACTCTGGGGTCGCCAGCATGATCATGTCTGCGCCCAGCTTCAACTCACCCAATTGCAGCACGCGGTCACCATTGATGTCCGAGAAAGACAGCAACCCTGAATCGAGGCGCGCCCACTGGAACATCCAGCTCGGCAAGTCTTCAAAGCTGCTGCCCACCAAGTTGTTCAACACCTCGAATTTCACCAACACAGCCAAGGCAGGAACACTCAGGTAGAGCAAGCCAATGAAGAACAATGACCAAGCCACCGACGTGCGCGCTTCGGCCACCGAGGGCAAGGTGTAAAACCGTGTCAACAAATGCGGCAAGCCTGCTGTGCCCACCATGAGACAAAAAACCAACGCCAAAAAGTTGATGCGAGACTCTTCAAAGAGTTTGACCTCGGCAGGGGAGCCTTTCGGATCACCAGCGAAGGCCTGGGCGTGCATCGGCATGCCCCCTAAGGGCCGGGCCCGCTCCAGGTTTTCTTGCATGGCCCGGGTCCATTGCTCCCGGGCGGTTAAAGCATCGCGAGGCACCGCCAGCAGTTCACGCCGGGCTTGCGCAATAGACGCGTAGTCAGCCGATTGGGCTTTGAGCACGCGTATTTTTTCTTCCAAATCTTGGCGCAATTCGACCAGTGACCGATCCACATGTTCCAGACGCGTTTTGTACATCTGGGCGCGTCGTGCAAACTCTTCACGCACTTCAATCTCGCCAGGATCATGGATCAGTTTCTTTTCAATCACCTCAATGCGTGACATTTGTTGGCCATACACCAATGGCGCCAATGGCGTGCCCAGTTGTTTGTAAGCCAGCCACGACACCGGAATCATGAAGGCCATCAGCAGCATGATGTACTGCGCCACTTGGGTCCAAGTGATGGCGCGCATGCCGCCTAAAAAGGAACACAACAAAACCCCGCCCAAACCCAGCAAGATGCCAATCTCAAACTGCACACCCGTTAACCGAGAGGCGATCAATCCAATGCCATAGATTTGCGCCACCACATAAGTAAACGAGCACAACACCGAGGCCAACGCGGCAATGATGCGCGGCCAGCGACCACCATAGCGTCGGTCAAAGTAGTCAGGCAGGGTGTACAGATTCATCGAACGCAGGTAAGGCGCGATCAACAAGCCCACCAAACAAAACCCACCGGTCCAACCCATGACATAGGCCAACCCACCGGGTTGTTGGCCATTGCCCGAAAAGCCTTGCAAATACAAAGCGCCTGCCAAGCTAATGAATGTGGCCGCACTCATCCAGTCGGCCGCGGTGGCCATGCCGTTGTACATCGCAGGAATTCGCCGTCCAGCGACGTAGTACTCGTCTTCGTCTGAGGTGCGACCTGAAATGCCAATGAAGGCATAGATCATGACCGTGGTGAACAAAAAAATGGGGCCAATCAGGTTGCGCGACAGACCCCATTTCTCAGCCCAGGCCATCGCGCCAAACAGCGTGATGAGGATGGCGATGTAAATCAAGACATTGCGATGCAAACGCCAGAGATAGCCCACAGAATGGCTGTCTTCTTTTCGTTCAGTCATCGCAAGACCTTGAGACCTCGGTTCATTGACCCAGATTGGTCCAAGTCTCAATCACCGTGTCCGGGTTGAGTGAGATAGAGCTGATGCCTTGTTCCATCAACCAATGCGCAAAGTCAGGATGGTCACTCGGGCCTTGGCCACAAATGCCGATGTATTTCCCTTTTGACAAACAGGCCTGAATCGCTTGGGAGATGAGCGCTGTCACGGCCGGATCGCGTTCATCAAAATCAACGGCCAACAATTCCATGCCCGAGTCCCGATCCAGACCCAGTGTCAATTGCGTCAAGTCGTTAGAACCGATGGAGAACCCATCAAAGAATTCGAGGAATTGCGAGGCCAAAATCGCGTTGCTGGGCACCTCGCACATCATGATGACTTTGAGGCCCTCTTCTCCGCGTCGCAAACCTTGTGAGGCCAGCAAATTGGTCACCTTTTCGGCTTGTCCCAAGGTGCGCACAAAGGGCACCATGATCTGCACATTGGTCAGCCCCATCTCACCGCGAACGCGCTTAAGCGCCTCACACTCCATGGCGAAAGCTTGCCCGAAATCTTCGCTGACGTAGCGCGCCGCACCCCGAAAACCCAACATCGGGTTTTCTTCTTCAGGCTCATATCGGCTGCCACCGATGAGTTTGCGGTATTCGTTGCTCTTGAAATCAGACAAACGAACAATCACGGGCTTGGGCCAGAACGCAGCAGCAATGCTGGCCACGCCTTCGGTCACTTTGTCGACATAGAAGGCGCGCGGCGAGGCATGGCCGCGGGCCACCGACTCCACCGCTTTTTTCAGATCGGCATCAATCGCTGGGTAGTCCAAGATCGCCTTGGGATGCACGCCAATGTTGTTGTTGATGATGAATTCAAGCCGCGCCAAGCCCACACCGGCGTTGGGCAGTTGTGCAAAATCAAATGCCAACTGGGGATTGCCCACGTTCATCATGATTTTGGTTTTGATCTCAGGCAGTACCCCACGCTGGATCTCACTGATTTCGGTTTCAAGCAAACCGTCGTAAATGTGCCCGGTATCCCCTTCCGCGCAACTGACGGTCACCAAGGTGCCTTCCGTCAAATTCTCGGTGGCATTGCCGCAGCCCACCACGGCTGGGATGCCCAATTCGCGCGCAATGATGGCGGCATGGCAGGTGCGGCCGCCTCGGTTGGTCACGATGGCACTGGCCCGTTTCATGACCGGCTCCCAATTCGGATCGGTCATGTCGGTCACCAGCACATCGCCGGCCTGCACTTTGTCCATTTCGCTGATGTTGTGCACCAATCGCACGGGACCAGTGCCAATTTTTTGTCCAATCGCCCTGCCCTCTGCTAACACGGCACTCTTGCCTTTGAGTTTGTAGCGCAGTTCAGGCGCCCCCTTGGCTTGGCTTTTAACCGTCTCTGGCCGGGCTTGCAAGATGTACAGCAAGCCATCGGTGCCGTCTTTGCCCCATTCGATGTCCATCGGGCGGCCATAGTGCTTTTCAATGACCACCGCGTAGCGTGCCAACTGCTCGACCTCATCGTCGGTCAGGCTGTAGCGGTTGCGCAATTCGGTGGGGACATCGGTGGTTTTGACCAATTTTCCTGAGGCGGCTTTTTCTTCAGGTGAAGCAAACACCATTTCAATCAATTTGGAGCCCAAGTTGCGACGAATGACACAGCGGTTGCCCGCAGCCAACATGGGTTTGTGCACATAAAACTCATCGGGGTTCACCGCGCCCTGCACCACCGTTTCACCCAAGCCATAGCTGGAGGTGATGAACACCACGTCTTCAAAACCAGACTCGGTGTCGATGGTGAACATCACACCAGCGGCGCCCAAATCAGAACGCACCATGCGCTGCACCCCAGCAGACAAGGCCACATCGGCGTGGGCAAATCCCTTGTGAACCCGGTAACTGATGGCGCGGTCGTTGTACAAAGAAGCAAACACCTCTTTCATTTTGTGCAGCACATCGTCAATGCCGACCACATTCAAAAAGGTCTCTTGTTGACCGGCGAAAGAGGCATCCGGCAAATCTTCAGCGGTTGCCGAAGATCGAACGGCAAAAGACGCGTCAGGGTTGTCGCCTTGCAAACGGACAAAGGCGTCGCGGATGGCTTGTTCTAGATCGGCCGGAAAAGGCTGCGCCTCGACCATGGCACGAATTTCAGCACCCGCTGCGGCCAAGGCGCGCACATCGTCGGTGTCCAAAACATCGAGGCGAGCATTGATGCGTTCAGCCAAACCACCAAATGCCAAAAATTGCCGAAACGCATGCGCCGTCGTGGCGAACCCCGTGGGCACGCGAACCCCCGAGGGCAATTGAGAAATCATCTCACCCAAGCTGGCATTTTTGCCGCCGACTGACTCCACATCGGTCATGCGCAACAGCTCAAACGGAACGACCAAAGCGGTCTCACTGAAAAGTTCAGACATACAAAGCTCCAAAGTTAAAACCGGGTTCCGTGCGCGGCACTGCGGTTTTGTTGTTCTTGGAGTACAACCGTCAGCGGGAGGGGCATGGATAATCGGCTCATTTTAGGTGGCTTGGTGCCGCCCTTATTTGAATTTTTTGCAACCATGTCCAAACGCAGCGTTTTTTTTGTTTCTGATGGCACGGGCATCACCGCCGAGACTTTTGGCAATGCCATCTTGGCGCAGTTCGACATGAAGACCCGTCACATTCGACTGCCCTTCACCGACACCGTTGACAAAGCCCACCAAGCTGTCCGACAAATCAACCAAACGGCAGAAACCGAAGGCAACAAGCCCATTGTTTTCACCACTTTGGTGAACATGGATGTGCTCAAAGTGCTGCAGGAACACTGCCAAGGCATGTTGCTTGACATGTTTGGGACCTTTGTGAACCCACTGGAAATGGAACTCGGTATCAAGTCGCATCACCGGGTGGGGCGTTTCTCTGATGTGAGTAAGAGCAAGGAATACCACGACCGCATTGAGGCGATCAACTTCTCCTTGGCCCATGACGATGGCCAATCGAACCGCGACTTGGAATCGGCCGATGTTATTTTGGTCGGCGTCAGTCGCAGCGGAAAAACACCGACCAGCCTCTATCTGGCGATGCAACACGGCCTGAAAGCGGCCAACTACCCTCTAATTCCTGAAGACTTTGAGCGCAAGCAGTTACCGCCAGCGTTGATGCCGCATCGCAAAAAAATCTTCGGCTTGAGCATTCACCCCGACCGACTGGCCGAAATTCGCGCAGAACGGCGGCCTAACTCCAAGTATGCGAGCATGGAAAATTGCCGCATGGAAGTTTCTGAAGCCGAAGCGATGATGCGCCGCTCCGGCATCCGATGGCTGTCCACCACCACCAAGTCGATTGAAGAAATCGCCACCACCATCCTGCAAGAAATCAAACCCGACCATTTGATTTACTGAGCAGCGCACAACTAGCGACACTGACACCGACACCGACTCTGGCACTCGCACTGTCCAGGCCTTAGTGTCCTAGGCCTTGAAGTTCTTCAGTCCTTATAAGACCGGCGGCTGAAAGCCACTAGGCCAGTAGTTGGAGCGACAGGCAGGTATTTCAGGCCAGTGTTGCGGCAATGCTTTCGGCGCATTGGCGGGCCATCACCGCATCGCGAGCTTCGACCATCACGCGTACGAGGGGTTCAGTGCCACTGGCGCGAATCAGCACACGCCCCGAGTCGCCCAATTGCGCCTCGGCCGTCCGTGTCGCCTCCCACAAAGGCTGATGAGCATGCCAGTCAAAGCCAGCCGCCAAACGCACATTGATCAGCACTTGGGGGAACAGCACAATGCCGTCCAGCAATTGAGCCATGCTCTTGCCACTGCTGACGCAGGCTTGCAGCACCTGCAAAGCACTCACCAAGCCATCCCCCGTGGTGTGCTTGTCCAAAGCCAACAAATGGCCTGAGCCTTCACCGCCCAACAACCACCCTTTGTCGTGCAAGACTTCCAGCACATACCGGTCACCGACTTTAGCGCGCTCAAATTGAACACCGCGCTGCTTGAGCGCCACTTCGATCGCCATGTTGGTCATCAAGGTGCCAACCGCGCCCGGCACGGCTTCATCGCGTGCCAGTCGGTCTGCCACCATCAAGTACAACAGCTCATCGCCATTGAACAAACGGCCCGAGGCGTCCACAAATTGAAGTCGGTCGGCGTCGCCATCCAAGGCGATGCCATAGTCTGCGCCATGGTCCTTGACCATTTGCACCAAGGCTTCAGGATGGGTTGCGCCCACCCCTTTGTTGATGTTCAACCCGTCAGGCGAACAGCCCATGGCCACCACCTCGGCACCCAGCTCATGGAAGACTTTCGGGGCAATTTGGTAGGCCGCTCCATGAGCGGCATCCACCACAATCTTCAGACCCTTGAGGGTCAAGTCATTTGAAAATGTGCTTTTGCAAAACTCGATGTAACGGCCGGCGGCATCATCGAGGCGGCGTGTTTTACCGAGCGCCGCAGAGTCCACCCAAACCGGTTCTTCCAGCAAAGTGGCTTCTACCTTTTTCTCCCATTCATCGGACAGTTTTTTGCCCTGAGCACTGAAGAACTTGATGCCGTTGTCGGCAAACGGGTTGTGACTGGCACTGATGACCACGCCCAACGAAGCGCGCTGTGCGCGGGTCAGATAGGCCACCGCGGGTGTGGGCACGGGCCCCAACAACACCACATCGACACCGGCCGAGTTGAATCCTGACTCGAGGGCGCTTTCCAGCATGTAGCCCGAGATGCGGGTGTCTTTGCCGATCAGCACCACCGGATGGGCTTCTTGCGACTTCAAAACGCGGCCCACGGCATGCGCCAAATGCAAAATGAAATCGGGGGTGATGGGGCGCTGGCCCACAGTGCCACGAATACCGTCGGTGCCGAAATATTGGCGCGTCATGCTCGATGTCCTTGTTGTTTTAATAAGTAGGTGAATTTTAGCGGCCCCACCCGATAAGCACCCTGACCAATGGGCTCACCCGTGCTCTCTGGCATGCCCCCGCATGGCTTGCCAAACTTTCAGCGAATCAACGGTTTCTTTGACATCGTGAACCCGAACGATCTTGGCGCCCCGCTCCAGCGCCAACAACGCCGCAGCCACACTGGCCGAGACACGTTGTGCAGGCTCTGGCGCCACCCCTGCTTCAGCCAACACCGCCCCCAAAGACGATTTGCGTGACCAGCCCGCCAAGATGGGGAAGCCCAGGTCCAGCAATTGGGCTTGGTTTGCGAGCAGCTGAAAATTTTGAGCGACGGTTTTGCCAAAACCAATGCCGGGGTCCAGCACGATGCGATGGGCCTGCACACCCTGGTTGCAAAGAGAAGTCACACGCTCATTCAAAAAGGCCATGACCTGCTGCAACACATCGCCCGTCATGCGATCGCGTTGCATGCTTTGGGGGTCACGGTACATGTGCATCAAACACACCCCACATTGGGGGTGCCCAGCAATCACATGCTCTGCACCGGGTTGGCGTAAAGCCCAGATGTCATTGACGATATCGACCCCCAAGTCCAGCACGGCCTGCATGACTTCGGGCTTGTACGTGTCCACCGAAATAGGCACGTGCCAGCGCACCGCCTCTTGCAGAAAAGGCATCAATCGGGACAGCTCTTGGTCCATCGGAACAGGCACGGCCCCGGGTCGGGTGGACTCGCCCCCCACATCCAAAATACCTGCCCCCTCGCGCAACAATTTTTCTGCGTGCCGCAAAGCCCGAGTCGGGTCCGCGCTGAGCCCGCCGTCCGAGAACGAGTCTGGCGTCAAGTTCACGATTCCCATGACCCAGGGGCGTGACAGGTCCAATTTAAATCGGGTGGTTTGCCATTGCATGTCTTTGTCTTGTCCAGAATGGGCAGTTGCAGCGGATGGTGCCATGAAAAACGGGACCCTAAGGCCCCGCTTTGACAGCATCGCAGATGACAATCAGGCTGCGGTTGTTGCCGGTTCGGTTTGGACCGATGGAGGTCCATCGCCATGACCGCCGCCCGAAGGAGGGGTGCGAGGTGTCCAGTCTTTGGGTGGCACCGGATCGCGCCCCGCCATGATGTCGTCGATTTGGTCTTTGTCGATGGTTTCCCATTCAAGCAAGGCTTTGGCCATGGCATGCATTTGGGCACTGTGCTCTTCGATCAAACGGCGAGCCAGCGTGTATTGCTCATCGATGATGCGACGCACTTCCATGTCCACCTTTTGCATGGTCGACTCGCTCATGTTGGTGGTCTTGGTGACCGAGCGGCCCAAGAACACTTCACCTTCGTTTTCAGCGTAAACCATCGGACCCAGAGCATCGGTCATGCCGTAGCGCATCACCATGTCTCGTGCAATGGATGTGGCTCGCTCGAAATCGTTGCTCGCGCCAGTGGTCATCTGGTGCATGAACACTTCTTCGGCAATACGACCGCCAAACAACATGCTGATTTGGTTCAACATGAATTCTTTGTCGTAGCTGTAACGGTCTTTCTCGGGCAGGCTCATGGTCACACCCAAGGCGCGGCCACGCGGAATGATGGTCACTTTGTGCACCGGATCGCATTTGGGCAGCAGCTTGCCAATCAGGGCGTGGCCAGCTTCGTGGTAAGCCGTGTTGCGACGCTCTTCTTCGGGCATGACCATGCTTTTACGCTCAGGTCCCATCAAGATTTTGTCTTTGGCTTTCTCAAAATCTTGCATCTCCACCACACGGGCGTTGCGACGCGCCGCCATCAAGGCCGCTTCGTTGCAGAGGTTGGCCAAGTCAGCACCGCTCATGCCGGGCGTGCCCCGCGCGATGACATCGGCCTTCACATCTTGGCCAATAGGCACTTTGCGCATGTGAACGTTCAGGATTTGCTCACGGCCACGAATGTCGGGCAAGGTGACATACACCTGACGGTCAAAACGACCGGGGCGCAACAACGCCGCATCCAGAATGTCGGGGCGGTTGGTCGCAGCCACGACAATCACACCCAGGTTGGTTTCAAAACCGTCCATCTCCACCAGCATCTGGTTCAGGGTTTGCTCGCGCTCATCATTGCCACCGCCCAAACCGGCACCTCGCTGGCGACCCACTGCGTCAATTTCATCGATGAAGATGATGCAAGGTGCGTTCTTTTTGGCGTTTTCAAACATGTCGCGCACACGTGCTGCGCCCACGCCCACGAACATCTCCACAAAGTCAGAACCCGAAATGCTGAAAAACGGCACTTTGGCTTCACCGGCGATGCCCTTGGCCAAGAGGGTTTTACCGGTTCCAGGTGGGCCCACCAACAGCAAGCCGCGAGGAATGCGTCCCCCGAGCTTTTGGAATTTTTGCGGGTCTTTCAAGAAATCAACGACTTCTTTGACTTCTTCTTTGGCTTCGTCGCAACCAGCGACATCGGCAAAGGTCACTTGGTTGTTGTTCTCGTCCAGCATGCGGGCCTTGGACTTGCCGAAACTGAAGGCTCCGCCTTTGCCGCCGCCTTGCATCTGGCGCATGAAATACACCCAGACACCAATCAACAACAGCATCGGGCCCCAGCTGACCAACAAGGTCATGAGCAAAGAACCTTCTTCGCGGGGCTTCACATCGAACTTGACACCGGCATTGATCAGGTCACCGACCAAACCCCGATCGAGGTAAGTGGCTGTGGTTTTGATGCGGCGATCGTCGTTGGTGACGGCCACAATTTCAGTGCCGCCAGGACTTTCGGAAATGGTGGCGCTCTTGATGCGGTTACCGCGAACCTCTTCGAGAAAATCTGAATAGCCAATGGCGTTTGCACCTGCGACACCACGGTTGTCAAATTGCTTGAACAAGGTGAACAGCACCATGGCAATCACCATCCAAACGGCAATTTTGGAAAACCAAGGGTTATTCAAGAGGGGCTCCAATCGAAAAAAATGACTGGTCTTATTCTAGGCCTGCAGCAGGTAGACAACTGCAAAAGATGAAGGTTTAGCCCTCAAAAATAGAGGAATTAATGTTTCAATCCCGTGAATTCAGCCCCATGCCCACCAAAAAAGTCTCCGAAGACTTGTCTCGGGAGGCTTTCGGCTTGATGGGTTTGACCACTTTGAAGTTTTCTTTGAACATCTTCACGATCTGGCTGTAACCGCTGCCGTGAAAGACTTTGACCACCAAAGCGCCTTCCGGCTTCATGTGGTTCTGGGCAAATTCGACCGCCAGTTCAATCAAGTGGGTGATGCGCGCAGCATCTGAAGACTCGATGCCCGACAAATTGGGCGCCATGTCTGAAACCACCACATCGGCCTGCCGGCCTTGCATCGCACCTTCAAGAAGGGCTGCGACCTCATTCTCACGAAAATCCCCTTGGATGAACTGCACCCCTTCAATAGGGGCCATCGCCAAAAGATCCAGCGCAATGATCGTTCCGTTGAGGGTGCCGGCGGCCGCACCATCGGGCGACAAGCGTCGGCGCAGGTACTGACTCCAAGCGCCCGGAGCAGAACCCAAATCCACCACCAAATGGCCGGGGCGAATCAAACCCAAGGTTTCGTCAATTTCCTTGAGCTTGTAAACCGCCCGGGCCCGATAGCCCTCTTTGATGGCCAATTTGACATAGGTGTCATTCACATGGTCGTTCAACCATGCTTTGTTAACCTTTTTACTTTTGGTTTTGACTTTCATTCTTCTGCGTCCTTGCGGGGATAATACGGGGATGCCCCAAATTCAACTCACACCTTCCGAGCGCAAAGTCTTTCGCGCCGATGCACACCACCTGGATCCCGTCGTCATGATCGGGGGAGATGGTCTGACGCCAGCTGTCGTCAAAGAAACCGAAGCGGCCCTGAATGCCCATGGCCTGATCAAAATCAGAGTTCTGGGTGACGACCGTGCTGCACGCGAGGCGATCTTTGTCCAATTGGCAGACCAACTCAATGCTGCGCCCATTCAACACATTGGCAAGTTGCTGATCCTTTGGCGGCCACAACCTGAAAAAATCAAAGAAATCGATGAAGACCGTAAAGCAGGCCCACGCGATTTCAAAATCCTAAAATACAGCTCTCGCGGCGGCCAGCGCCCTGAAGTAAAAACCGTCCGCGTGTTGGGCAACCAACGCTTGGCGGCAGGGGGTCAGATTAAACGGGCCAAACCCAAGCAAAAATCGGTCAAAAAAGGCCGTCACGACTGACTTCCCAGTGACGCCTCGAGGTTCAGAATGCCGTTCCAAACGGCACTCTGAATGGCTGGGTCAAATGTAAGAAACGCCCACGATTTCGTAGCGACGCACGCCCCCGGGAGCTTGCACCTCGGCCACATCGCCCTCTTCTTTGCCAATCAAGGCACGGGCAATGGGGCTGCTGATGTTGATCAAACCCAGCTTCAAATCAGCTTCGTCTTCACCCACGATTTGGTAGGTGACCGACTCGCCTGAACTCTCATCCTCGAGTTCGACGGTTGTGCCGAACACCACGCGTCCACCAGCATCAACGGCTGCGGGGTCAATGATTTGAGCGGCAGAGAGTTTGCCTTCAATTTCTTGAATTCGGCCTTCGATGAAACCTTGACGGTCTTTGGCTGCATCGTATTCGGCGTTTTCACTCAAGTCGCCTTGCGCACGGGCCTCGGCAATGGCCTGAATCACGGCAGGTCGGTCGACGGTCTTGAGGCGATGCAGCTCGTCTTTGAGCTTCTCAGCGCCACGTTTGGTGATCGGTATGGTTGACATGTTCAGTTCTCCAAAAAGCAAACCGCCGAGTGTTGAAACTCGGCGGTCATGGCCTGCATTATGCCAATTGATGAAAGTTGGCTCTGGCGCAGGATTTAGGCTGCCAGTTGGGCATGCATTTCCTGTACGGAAATGACGTCCAGCTGGTCCATGTACTTCATGCCTTCAACAGCCGCTTCGGCGCCGGCAATGGTGGTGAAGGTGGTGACCCGGTTGAGCAACGCAGAAGTACGGATGTGACGGGAGTCGGCGATCGCGTTGCGGCGCTCTTCGACGGTATTGATCACCAGCACCACTTCGTTGTTCTTGATCATGTCCACAATGTGCGGACGGCCCTCGGTCACCTTGTTCACCGTGGCGCAGGCCACGCCGGCGGCGTTGATGGCCAATGCCGTGCCTTTGGTCGCGACCAACTCAAAACCTTGGGCGACCAACTGGCGAGCCACTTCGATGGCACGGGCTTTGTCGTTGTTCTTCACCGAAATGAAAACCTTGCCAGAAGGACTGCCGTCGGCTTTGGTGGGTCGGGGCAGTTTGGTGCCCGCGCCCAATTGGCTCTTCACAAAAGCTTCGCCAAAGGTCTTACCCACCCCCATCACTTCGCCCGTGGACTTCATCTCAGGGCCGAGAATGGTGTCGACACCAGGGAATTTCACGAAGGGGAACACCGCTTCTTTCACGCTGAAATAGGGCGGCGTGACTTCTTGGGTAATGCCTTGCGAAACCAGTGTTTGACCGGCCATGCAACGCGCCGCCACCTTGGCCAACTGAATGCCTGTGGCTTTGGAAACATAAGGCACGGTACGAGAAGCACGGGGATTCACCTCGAGCACATAAATCACATCTTTTCCGTCGACATGTTGGATGGCGAACTGAACGTTCATCAAGCCCACCACATTCAAGGCGCCGGCCATGGCGGCCGATTGGCGCTTGAGCTCTGCAACTGTTTCGGCGGCCAAGGAATAAGGCGGCAAAGAGCAAGCCGAGTCACCGCTGTGAACACCTGCTTGTTCGATGTGTTCCATGACACCGCCAATGAAGGTTTGGCCAGCCGGATCGCGCAAGCAATCCACATCGCACTCGATGGCGTCATTCAAAAAGCGGTCCAACAACACGGGAGAGTCGTGCGAGACCTTGACAGCTTCGCGCATGTAGCGCTCAAGGTCGCGTTGCTCGTGCACGATTTCCATGGCACGACCACCCAGCACATAACTGGGGCGAACCACCAGCGGATACCCCAAGGCGGCGGCTTTTTCCAAAGCCTCTGATTCAGTGCGAGCTGTGGCGTTGGGCGGCTGACGCAACCCCAAGGCTTGTAACAATTTTTGGAAGCGCTCACGGTCTTCGGCCGCGTCAATCATGTCCGGGCTGGTGCCGATGATGGGCACGCCGGCCGCTTCAAGATCAAGCGCCAACTTCAAAGGCGTCTGCCCGCCGTACTGAACGATGACGCCAGTGGGTTTTTCTTTGTCCACAATTTCGAGCACGTCTTCGAGAGTGACAGGCTCGAAATACAAACGGTCTGACGTGTCGTAGTCGGTCGATACCGTTTCGGGGTTGCAGTTGACCATGATGGTTTCGTAACCGTCTTCGCGCATGGCGAGTGCAGCGTGCACGCAGCAATAGTCAAATTCAATGCCTTGTCCAATGCGGTTCGGTCCGCCACCCAAGACCATGATCTTCTTGTTTTGCGACGGCTCGGCCTCGCACTCGCCGTCACCATGGCCTTCGTAGCAGGAGTACATGTAGGCGGTATCGGTCGAAAACTCAGCAGCACAAGTGTCAACGCGCTTGTAAACCGGACGCACATTCAGGGCGTGACGACGCGCACGCACGACATGCTCGGTGGTTTTCAGCAACTTAGCCAAGCGGCGATCGGAAAAACCTTTCTTCTTTAGCGCACGCAATTCTTCAGCGGAGATCGCCTCCAACGTGGTGGTCTCCAGTTCGAGTTCGATCTTCACGATCTCTTCGATTTGCACCAAGAACCAAGGATCGATCTTGGTCAGGGCGAAGACTTCGTCGACGCTCAAGCCCATGGCGAAGGCATCGCCCACGTACCAAATGCGCTCGGGGCCGGGCTCGCCCAATTCCTTTTCAAGAACCTCGCGGTCTTGGGTTTTTTCATTCATGCCATCCACGCCCACTTCCAAGCCGCGCAGGGCTTTTTGGAAGGACTCTTGGAAGGTGCGGCCCATGGCCATGACCTCACCCACCGATTTCATCTGAGTGGTCAGACGGCTGTCGGCGGTAGGAAATTTTTCGAAAGCAAAACGGGGAATCTTGGTCACCACGTAGTCAATCGAAGGCTCGAAAGAGGCTGGCGTGGCGCCACCTGTGATTTCGTTGCGCAATTCGTCGAGCGTGTATCCGACCGCCAATTTGGCGGCCACTTTGGCGATAGGAAAGCCCGTGGCTTTAGAGGCCAAAGCGGAAGAACGCGACACGCGGGGGTTCATCTCAATAACGACCATGCGACCGTCTTTGGGATTGATCGAAAACTGCACGTTCGAGCCGCCCGTGTCCACGCCAATTTCGCGCAACACCGCCAACGACGCATTACGCAAAATTTGGTATTCCTTGTCGGTCAAGGTCTGGGCCGGCGCCACCGTGATGGAGTCACCCGTGTGCACCCCCATGGGGTCCAAATTTTCGATCGAGCAAATGATGATGCAGTTGTCCGCTTTGTCGCGCACCACTTCCATCTCATATTCTTTCCAGCCCAAGAGGGATTCTTCGATCAACAACTCGGTGGTGGGCGACGCTTCCAATCCGCGTTTGCAGATGACTTCGAATTCTTCGGGGTTGTAGGCAATGCCGCCGCCCGTTCCACCCAAGGTGAAGCTCGGACGGATGACGGTAGGGAATCCCACCGTTTTTTGCACATCCCACGCTTCTTCCATGCTGTGGGCGATGCCAGAACGCGCCGAACCCAGACCAATCTTGGTCATGGCGTCCTTGAACTTCAAGCGGTCTTCGGCCTTGTCGATGGCCTCAGGGGTCGCGCCAATCAGTTCAACCTTGTACTTTTCGAGGACCCCGTTGTGCCACAAATCCAAAGCGCAGTTCAGCGCGGTTTGTCCGCCCATGGTCGGCAAGATGGCATCCGGGCGCTCTTTGGCAATGATTTTTTCAACCGTCTGCCAAGTGATGGGTTCGATGTAGGTGACATCGGCTGTGGCCGGGTCGGTCATGATCGTCGCAGGATTGCTGTTGATCAAGATGACTTTGTAACCCTCTTCGCGAAGCGCTTTGCACGCTTGCACGCCAGAGTAATCGAACTCGCAGGCTTGACCAATGATGATCGGGCCTGCACCAATGATGAGGATGCTTTTAAGGTCGGTGCGCTTGGGCATGTTATTTCGCCTCCATCAAGTTGATGAAGCGGTCAAAAAGGTAAGCAATGTCGTGCGGGCCGGGCGAAGCTTCTGGGTGCCCCTGGAAGCAAAACGCAGGCTTGTCGGTACGGGCCAGGCCTTGCAAAGTGCCGTCAAAGAGCGACACATGGGTGGCACGCAAGTTGGCAGGTAGTGATTTTTCGTCCACAGCAAATCCGTGGTTTTGGCTGGTGATGGAGACGCGGCCGGAGTCCAGGTCTTTGACTGGGTGGTTGGCGCCGTGGTGACCAAATTTCATTTTGAAGGTCTTGGCGCCGCTGGCCAAGGCCATGATTTGGTGCCCCAAACAAATGCCAAAGGTCGGAATGCCGGTTTCAATCAGCTCTGCGGCAGCGGCAATGGCGTAGTCGCAAGGCTGTGGATCTCCAGGGCCGTTGGACAAAAAGATGCCGTCTGGCTTGTACTTCAGCACATCAGCAGCAGCCGTTTTGGCCGGCACCACTGTGACTTTGCAGCCCCGCTCGGCCAACATTCGCAAAATGTTTTTCTTGACGCCAAAGTCATAGGCCACCACATGGAATTGGGGGGCAGCTTGCTCGCCATAACCAGAACCCAACTGCCACTCAGTTTGTGTCCAATCGTAGGGGGCAGTCACAGTGACTTGCTGGGCCAGATCCAGCCCGGCCATGTTGGGCGCGGCTTGCGCCAAGGCAATGGCATGGTCTTTCAAGGCTTGCGTGACTGTCTGGCCGGCAGCCAAGCCCAAAATCGCGCCGTTTTGCGCCCCCTTGGTGCGCAAAATTCGGGTCAATTGCCGCGTGTCGATGTTGGCAATGGCGACGGTGCCTGCATCGATCAAATAGGCAGAAAGGGTTTGCTTCGAGCGAAAATTGCTGGCGATCAAGGGCAGATCTTTGATGATCAGACCTGCGGCATGGACTTTGTCAGCCTCGACATCTTCCGCATTGACACCGTAATTGCCGATGTGCGGGTACGTCAGAGTGACGATTTGCTGGCAATAGCTGGGGTCAGTGAGAATTTCTTGGTAGCCGGTGAGCGAGGTGTTGAACACCACTTCGCCGACTGTGGAGCCTGTAGCTCCGATCGAGTTGCCGATAAAGACCGTGCCGTCTGCGAGCGCCAAGATGGCGGGCGGGAAAGTTCCCTGAAGAGACAAAAGCACTGGGTTCTCCGGAATAGTTCGGGTACGCCTCAGCACTCAACAGAGATAGGATCTCTTTTTGGCTGCTTGTTCGAGGATTGGGCCTAGGATGGACTGTGGCGTACAGGTTGATGCGGGAAAGCCTCTCATTATAACGGAGGAGCACTCGAAAACCCTGACGAAATCCAGACAAAACGTCTGAAAAAGGGGGGTTCAACAGCTCACTTCAAGACCGTTGCACTGGCATGCAAACAAATGGCTGCGGCCGTGGCCACGTTCAGGGATTCCTCACCGCCGGGCTGGGCAATTCTGACTTTTTGATGCGCCAAAGCCATCAATCCCTCGCTCACCCCCTGCCCTTCGTGCCCAAAAACCCAAGCGCATTGGGTTTTCAGGGATTGGTTTTGCAGCAGTTCGTGCAAAAACGGCCCTTCATGTGAACTGGTGGTCAGCACAGGAACCCCCAAAGCGGCCACATCGGCTTCTGCGACGGATTCCACCAAATGGAGGCCAAAATGCGCGCCCATGCCTGCCCGCAAAACCTTGGGCGACCACAGGGCCGCGGTGCCCTTGATGGCCAGCACCTGCCGGTAACCAAAAGCCGAAGCACAGCGCAAGATGGCGCCCACATTGCCGGCATCTTGAAGCCGGTCCAGAACCACCGTCGAAACTTGCGGCATGACCTGTCCAACGCCCGCCCCACCGACAACAAAGGCCATTCGGGCAGGTGATTCCAAGCCGCTCAAACTGGCAAACAACTCATCGGGCAAAACATAAACAGCCTGGCCCAAGCTCGCCCACTGTGGCCCTTGCTCTTCGTAAAAAGACGCGCTCAACACCACCTGAACAGGTTGAATGCCTCGCGCTAAAGCCGCACGGCACAGGTGATCACCTTCCAGCCAAAACTGGCCTGCTTTGCGGTAAGCCGTCGATTCTTGTGCGAGACGTCGCCAAGCCTTGACGTGGGGGTTGTCGCGCGAAGTGATCAGGTTCATCGAATGCTCCTGCGCACCGGCGCGAACGTCTGCCGGTGACACTCGGTAGGCCCATGCTCACGCAAGGCCTCCAAGTGTTGTGCCGTACCGTACCCTTTGTGCTGATCAAATCCGTATACCGGGAAACGCGCATGCAGGTGCTCGCACAAACGGTCTCGGTGCACCTTGGCCAAAATGGATGCCGCAGAAATGGCCGGAACCAGGGTGTCTCCTTGCACGATGGCTTCCGCCAGGATGTCCAGTTTGGGTAACCGGTTGCCGTCCACCAAAACGCGTTGCGGTTTCAAGCGAAGACCCTCAACCGCCCTTTTCATCGCCAGCAACGTGGCTTGCAAAATGTTCAACTCATCGATCTCTTGCACGGTGGCCTCTGCAATTGCAAAACACAAAGCGCGGGCTTTGATTTCTTCAAACAATTGCTCACGCCGCTTGGCCGAGAGCTTCTTGGAGTCGTTCAGCCCCTTGATCGGTTGCAAGTCATCCAAGATCACGGCCGCGGCCACCACCGGTCCGGCCAAGGGTCCGCGCCCTGCCTCATCCACACCGGCGGTCAGGCCTGTGGTGTCCCAGTTCAATGTGGCTTGCTCAACGAGCAAGGACTTTTTGGATCGCATGGGTCGCCAGCGTCGGCATGTCCTGCCGCAATTGAAGATGAAGTTCTGAAAAACGTTGTTGAATGTGAGCCACAGCGTCTGGGTCATCCAACCAACGCAAAACGGCTTGGGCCAGTGCGTCGGGCTGCACTTCCTCTTGCAAAAACTCGGGAAGCAGACTTTCATTGCACAAAATATTGGGCAGGCCCACCCAAGGCAGCAGACGCTTGCGATTGGCAATTTGCCAAGACAGCCATTGCATTTTGTAGGCAATGACCATGGGTCTTTTGTGCAACGCCGTTTCGAGCGTGGCGGTGCCACTGGCCACCAAGGCCACATCGCAAGCGGCTTGCACATCATGCGATTGCCCCATCACCACATGCACACGGCCTTGCATGCCGGCTTGGGCGATGGCTTTTTCAATCACGGGCAACAAGGCGGCATGCGTTGGCAACACAAACTGCAAATTTGGCCGCAAGTCGATCATCCTTCTGGCGGCTTGGAGAAAGGGCAGCGCCAAGACGTTGATCTCGGACAGTCGACTGCCAGGCAGCAATGCCACTAAAGTAGCCTCCGCTGGCAAAGCCAATTTTTCTCTTGCTTTCAGGCGATCAGGCACCAGTTCAATGACGTCCGCCACGGGGTGCCCCACAAAAGAACCTTCAATGCCATGCTGGGCCAACAACTCAGGTTCAAACGGGTAGATGCACAAAACGTGGTCAACACTGTCACGGATTTTTTGCACGCGCTCGGGACGCCAAGCCCAAATGGAGGGGCACACCAATTGAACGGTCGGCACGTCTTTTTCACGCAACTTGCGCTCAACAGGTAAATTGAAATCAGAAGCATCCACCCCCAAATACAATTCAGGTGGTGAATGCCACAATTCTTGTGTCAGTGTTTGTCGAATGCCGCTGATGTGCCGGTAGCGCCACAGCGCTTCAACCAAGCCGCGCACCGACAGTTCGTCGCAGGACCATTGGGACACAAACCCCTGCGCGTCCATCTGTGGCCCGCCGATGCCAAAGGCTTGAAGACCCGACCAATGCTGCTTCATCCCCTGCAGCAACAATGCCGCCAATTGGTCACCCGAACGCTCAGCCGCCACCATGCAAACGCGCAAAGACTGCGCTTGCACTGAATGGGGCGGCTGTGACGCGCCTGCAGCGATCATCACGCTTTCAAAGCCTGTCGAATGACAGCGCACACCTCGTCCACAGCTTCGTTGCTGAGCTCAGGATAGATGGGCAAAGACAAGCAGCGCTCGGCAACCGACTCGGTGACCGGGAAATGCGAGCCAGCCGAAATAGAGGCAAACACTTTTTGCTGATGCAACGGCACAGGGTAATAAATGGCAGAGGCAATTTGCTGATCGGTCAATGCCTTTTGAATGGCTGCGCGGTCGTCGCTCAACAAGGTGTACTGGTGGTACACATGCAAGCCCACGCCATCTTCAAATGGTGTCTGCAAGTTCAGGCCCGACAAACCTGCGCTGTAGCGGTGTGCAACACGGCGACGCTCTTGGTTGTAACGGTCGATGAAAGGCATTTTGGCGCGCAACACCACCGCCTGCAATTCGTCCAAACGGCTGTTGTAACCCACGATGTCATGGTAATAACGCACTTTGCTGCCATGGTTGCGCAACATGCGCAGTTTTTCGGCCATCGCATCCGACTGTGTGGTGACCATGCCCCCGTCGCCATAGCAACCCAAATTTTTGCTGGGAAAAAAACTGAACGCAGCAACATCCCCCATCGCACCTGTTTTGAGGCCATTGATATCGGCACCAAACGACTGCGCACAGTCTTCCACCAAGTGCAGTTGGTGTTCCTTGGCCAATGCCATCAATGGCGCCAAGTCAGCCGGCTGGCCGAACAAGTGCACCGGCAGCAAAGCCTTGGTCTTGGGTGTGATGGCGCGGCGAGTTTGCTCGACATCGATGTTGAAGGTACGCGGGTCAATGTCCACGAAAACCGCTTTCGCACCCACATAAGCAATCGCCTCGGCCGTGGCAATAAAGGTAAAAGGCGAGGTGATGACTTCATCACCAGGGCCGATATCAGCCGCCAATAAGGCCAAGTGCAATGCATCGGTACCGTTGGCGCAGGTGATGGCGTGCTTGACGCCCAAGTAATCGGCCGCTTCTTTTTCAAAGGCCTGCACATTGGGGCCCAAGATGAACTGGGCGGCGTTCAACGCACTCAAAAACGCGGGTTCAAGTTGGGGTTGCAAGTCGCGGTATTGCGCGACCAAATCGACCATAGGGATGCGCATGGCGTACCTTTCAAATATTCGTAATCAGGAAATCAAGCGAGTGGCTTCGGTGATGCGCTGAACGGCTTCCAAGGCGCGCCGTCCGGCTTCACCGCTTACCTTGGGAGGCCGCTTGTGAAGAATGCTGTCGACAAAATCAACGATCTCTGCATACAAGGGATCCGCCTCGCCAAAAGACTGCTCGTGTCTTTCTATGGCCTGTTCAGGTTCGGCCATGGGATCGGTTGCGCCGCGATACGTCGTCAATGTGCGCACTTGAAAGTCCAGCGAATGACAGGCTTGGTGCTGAAAAACTCGCATTTTCCGTTCGCTTTTTGCACTCACGCGACTCGCAGTCACGTTGGCCACGCAGCCGTTGGCAAAGCGAATGCGCGCATTCGCAATGTCGATGTCCGAAGTGAGCACGCGAGCACCTGAACAATCGACACTTTCAAGTTCGCTGTCCACCAAGGACAAGATCAAATCCACATCGTGGATCATCAAATCGAGCAAAACGCTGACATCCGTAGCGCGGGGTTTGAAGGGTGCCAACCGGGAGCTGTCAATGAACCGAGGGTCAGACAGCAAGGGCTCAAGGGCCAGTGCGGCTGGGTTGAAACGCTCCAAATGCCCCACAGCCAACACACAGTGGTTTTCTTTGGCCAACCGAATCAATTCATCGGCTTGCTCGAGCGTGGTGGTCATCGGTTTTTCGACCAGCACATGCACGCCCGCACGCAGGAACTCTGCACACACCTCGTAATGGCCCTGGGTGGGCACCACGATGCTGACGGCATCCACCTGCCCGATCAGTGATTTGTAGTCCGTGAGGGCGGCACATTGCAGGGGGGCCGCTACCGCATCGGCTTGCTCTTGGCGACTGTCGACCACCGCCACCAGTTCGCACTGCGGAATCTTGGCGTACTTTTGAGCATGGAATTTGCCCAGATATCCAACGCCAATGACGGCGCAACGCAACAGGGCCACAGCGCCCTCCTTTCATGCTCGGGATAGAAAAAACTTCTGTCCCTGGTTCTTGTCAGTCAACCGAACGGCGGCGCGATCGAACAATGCCCACTTTGGGATTTACTTCTGCCAAAAAGCCCAACATCATCTCGACATCGGCCAGTACTTCAGGTTTGTCTTTGCCGATTTGAACGATGCGTTCTTTGGCCGCTTCGAATGGCAAATTTTCGCGGTAAAGCGCTTTGTGCATGGCACGCACGGCCGTAATGCGCTCTGGCGAATAACCACGACGCCGCAAACCTTCTGCATTCACCGTTCTGGCCGAAGCCGGCTGTCCTTGGCAGGTCACAAAAGGCGGCAAATCAGCAAACAACAACGTGCACATCGCCGTGAAGCTGTGGGCGCCCAAGCGCAAGAACTGCCGCACGACCGTGAAGCCACCCAAGATGACCCAGTCGCCCACGACAACGTGACCGGCCAATTGGGAATTGTTGGCAAATATGGTGTGGCTGCCGATCTGGCAGTCGTGTGCCAAATGCACATAGGCCATGAACAAATTGTCATCGCCCACCCGAGTCACTCCGCCACCATTCACGGTGCCGGCATTGAAGGTGCAAAACTCACGAATGGTGTTGCCCTTGCCGATCACCAAACGGGTGGGCTCACCCGCGTATTTTTTGTCTTGTGGCGCCGCACCAAGCGATGTGTAGCTGTGCACGTGGTTGTTTTCACCAAGGGTTGTATAGCCCTCGAGGGTGCAGTGCGAGCCCACCGTAGAGCCCGCGCCAATGACCACATTGGGACCGATGATGGTGTAAGGGCCAACCGTAACAGAGTCATGCAGCTGAGCTGCAGGATCGACCAAGGCTGTGGAATGAATTGTCGCCATAGAACCTCAGGCAATTTTCCGCATGGTGCACATCAATTCGGCTTCGCAAGCCAATTCATCACCCACTTTGGCTTGGGCTTTGAATTTAAAAATGCCGGCTTTCATACGATCGAGTTGCACCTCGAGCATCAACTGGTCACCCGGCTCCACCGGCCGCTTGAAGCGGGCACCATCGATGCCTGCAAAGTAGTAAACCGTGTTGTCATCGGGGGCAGCACCCAGCGTGTCGAATGACAACAAGGCCGCCGCTTGCGCCAAGGCTTCGAGCATCAAGACCCCCGGCATGACCGGGCGGTGTGGGAAATGCCCCATGAAAAATGGCTCGTTGATGGTCACGTTTTTCAATGCTTTGATGCGCACGCCTTTTTCAATTTCCAAAACGCGATCTACCAGCAAAATGGGATAGCGGTGGGGCAACTGCTTCAGAATTTGATGAATGTCCATCATGAGCGGATTTCCTTGTTTTTATGAA
>JBJOIR010000017.1:0-33356 GCA_046047055.1 Pseudomonadota bacterium
CAGCACCTTGTGCGCGGGGCGCACCGATGCGGGTGTTCATGGCCTGATGCAAGTGGTGCACTTCGACACCGAGTTGGTGCGCGAAACCGCGTCTTGGGTGCGCGGCACCAACCGTTATTTGCCCTCAGACATCGCCGTACAATGTGCGCAAGAAGTTCCGGATACCTTCCATTGCCGCGGCAGCGCCATCGGGCGTCGCTACATTTACATTTTGTTGGCCTCGGCCGTGCGCCCCAGCCTCGAAGCCGGTCGGGTGGGATGGGTTTACCGAGCGCTGGACGAGACCGCCATGCGCCAAGCCAGCCTGCACTTGTTGGGCGAACACGACTTTTCTTCCTTCAGGGCCAGCAGTTGCCAAGCCTTGTCGCCCATCAAAACCCTGCGGCACATTGGCATTGCCCAGAAAGGGGCTTACTGGCGCTTTGAGTTTGAAGGCAATGCCTTTTTGCACCACATGATTCGCAACATCATGGGCTGCATGGTCACCATCGGCCAAGGCCAGCAAAGCTCAGACTGGATGCGCGACGTGCTGCTGGCCAAAGACCGCGATGCCGCCGCGCCCACTTTTTCGCCCGACGGTTTGTACTTTGCCGGGCCCATTTACGAGCCACAATGGGGGCTGCCCGACACCACCCCACCCTTTGACTGGCTGCCATGAGCACTCCCCAACGCACCCGCATCAAGATGTGTGGCTTCACGCGTGAAGCCGATGTGCTGGCTGCTACCGCAGCCGGGGCCGATGCCATTGGCTTTGTGCTGTACCCGCCGAGCCCGCGGCATGTCAGCATCGAACGGGCAGCAGAGCTGGCGAAACTGTTGCCGACTTTTGCCACGCCGGTGCTGCTGTTTGTCAACGAAAGTGCCGAGCGCATTCAGGCGGCCTGTGCGGTCGTGCCGGGGGCGATGCTGCAGTTTCATGGCGATGAATCGCCCGAATTTTGCCAAGCCATGACCCAAGCCACCGGCCGTGCACATCTGAAAGCCGCCCGAATCCCCTTGTCGGAGGCAGCCGATTTCGACTTGATAAAATTTGCTCAACTTCATTCACAAGCTCAAGCCCTCTTGCTCGACGCCCATGTCGACGGATATGGCGGAGGCGGAAAAACATTCAATTGGTCACTGCTGCCAACAAACGTCAAAGCTCACCTCGTTTTGTCTGGTGGACTCACACCTGCAAACGTGGCCGATGGCATTCGGACCTTGCGCACGCATGGCCTGTCACTGGCCGTTGACGTGAGCTCGGGCATCGAATCAGGCAAGGGCCTGAAAGATGCCGAAAAAATCCAGCAATTTGTCGCGGCCGTGCGGGCCGCCGATGCTGACCTCTCCTGAATTTTCTGGCGGCCTGGATGCCGCCCCACAAAACATGTACGACTACCAGCAACCCGACGCCAAGGGCCACTTCGGCATTTATGGTGGCAGCTTTGTCAGTGAAACCCTGACCCACGCCATCAACGAACTCAAAGCGGCCTACGCCAAATACCAACACGACCCGGCCTTCATCGCCGAGTTCAAGTCCGAGTTGGCGCACTTTGTGGGTCGCCCCTCGCCGGTCTACCATGCGGCCCGCATGAGCCGAGAGATGGGTGGCGCACAAATCTTTTTGAAGCGCGAAGACTTGAACCACACCGGGGCGCACAAAATCAACAACACCATTGGTCAAGCCATGTTGGCCAAGCGCATGGGCAAACCCCGCATCATTGCCGAAACCGGCGCCGGCCAACACGGCGTGGCCACCGCCACCATTTGCGCCCGCTACGGGCTGGAGTGCGTGGTCTACATGGGCTCAGAAGATGTGAAGCGTCAAAGCCCCAACGTCTACCGCATGAAACTCTTGGGCGCGACAGTGGTGCCGGTCGAATCGGGCAGCAAAACCCTGAAAGACGCATTGAACGAAGCCATGCGCGACTGGGTGGCCAATGTGGACAACACCTTCTACATCATCGGGACCGTGGCCGGTCCGCACCCTTACCCAATGATGGTGCGCGATTTCCAAAGCGTGATTGGCGAGGAATGCTTGGTGCAAATGCCGCAGATGATGAAAAGCTTGCACATGGCCGAGCAACAACCTGACGCGGTGATTGCTTGCGTCGGCGGCGGGAGCAATGCCATGGGCATTTTTCACCCCTACATCCCGCACGAAAATACCCGCCTGATTGGGGTTGAGGCCGCCGGCGAAGGCATGGACACCGACAAACACTCTTGCTCGCTGCAACTGGGCAGTCCCGGCGTGTTGCACGGCAACCGCACCTATATTTTGCAAGACGAAAATGGCCAGATCACCGAAACGCACAGCGTGAGCGCCGGTCTGGACTACCCCGGCGTTGGCCCTGAACATGCCTTCCTGAAAGACGTAGGACGCGCCGAATATGTGGGCATCACCGACAAAGAAGCACTGGAGGCGTTTCACTACTTGTGCCGTACCGAGGGCATCATTCCGGCACTCGAGTCAAGCCATGCCGTGGCCTATGCCATGCAGCTGGCCAAAACCATGCGGCCCGACCAATCCATCTTGGTCAACCTGTCAGGGCGCGGCGACAAAGACATTGGCACCGTCGCCGACCTGAGCCAGGCTGACTTTTATTGCCGCCCCAGCTGCCAAGGCCAATCGGTCAAAGGCGCTGAGCAGCCCGTGAATTTTGTGAAGTGAGGGCCACCAGCATGAGCCGCATCGACGCCACCCTTGCCCAACTTAAATCTCAAGGCCGCAAAGCCCTGATTCCTTATGTCACCGCGGGCTTTCCAAAGCCCGGTACCACCGTGCCCCTGATGCATGCCATGGCCGAGGCAGGTGCCGACATCATTGAACTGGGGGTGCCTTTTTCGGACCCTTCTGCTGATGGCCCCGTCATTCAAAAAGCGGGCGACCAAGCCTTGGCTCAAGGCATTGGCTCTGTGCAGGTCTTGGCCATGGTGCGCGAGTTTCGCCAAAGCAACAGCACCACGCCTGTGGTGCTCATGGGTTATGCCAACCCGGTGGAGCGTTACGACCAAAAACATGGCACCGACAGTTTCATCCGCGACGCGGCTGCGGCTGGGGTGGACGGCGTGTTGATCGTCGATTACCCCCCCGAAGAATGCGTGGAATTTGCCTCTAAGCTGCGAGCCCACAGCATGGACTTGATCTTTTTGCTGGCACCCACCAGCACCGACGAGCGCATGCAGCAAGTCGCGCAAGTGGCCAGCGGCTATGTGTATTACGTGTCGCTCAAAGGCGTCACGGGCTCGGGCACGCTCGACACCGATGCCGTTGAAGCCATGTTGCCGCGTATTCGCCAACATGTGCATGTGCCAGTAGGGGTCGGGTTTGGCATTCGAGATGCCGCTACGGCCAAAGCCATCAGCCAAGTGGCCGATGCGGTGGTCATTGGGAGCCGCTTGATTCAATTGATCGACGCGGCCCCGCCCGAGCAAATCAATGCCGTGGCCGGGGACTTTTTGCGCGGCATTCGCCAGGCACTCGATGCCTGAGCCGATGGGTTCGGCGTTTCAACGATAATTTGCCGCACAAGGAGAAACCCTCATGAGTTGGCTCGAAAAATTACTCCCCCCCAAGATTCAGCACACCGATCCGGCCGACCGCCGCCAGGTGCCTGAAGGCTTGTGGGTCAAATGCCCCAGCTGCGAAACGGTGTTGTACAAAACCGACTTGGAAGAAAACCAAAACGTCTGCCCGGGCTGCTCTCACCACTTGCGCATCGGCGCACGCGCCCGTCTGAATGCCTTTTTGGACGGCGAAGGTCGCTACGAAATCGGCCAAGAAGTGGTGCCGGTCGATGCTTTGAAATTCAAAGACAGCCGCAAATACCCTGAGCGCCTGAAAGAAGCCATGAACAACACCGGCGAAACCGACGCCTTGGTGGTCATGGGGGGTTCGGTGCACAGCATTTCGCTGGTCGCCGCATGCTTTGAATTTGACTTCATGGGTGGCTCGATGGGCTCGGTGGTGGGCGAGCGTTTTGTGCGCGGCGTTGAAACCGCCATTGAGCAAAAAGTGCCCTTCGTCTGCTTCACCGCCACCGGCGGTGCGCGCATGCAAGAAGGCTTGCTGTCACTCATGCAAATGGCCAAAACCAATGCCGCCCTCACGCGCTTGTCTAAAAAAGGCCTGCCTTACATCAGCGTGCTGACCGACCCGACCATGGGCGGCGTGTCTGCGGGCTTTGCCTTTTTGGGCGATGTCGTGGTGGCCGAACCCAAAGCCCTGATTGGCTTTGCAGGTCCCCGCGTGATCGAAAGCACCGTGCGCGTGACTTTGCCCGAAGGCTTTCAGCGGGCTGAGTTCTTGCAGACCAAAGGCGCGGTTGATTTCATTTGCGACCGCCGCGAACTGCGCAAAACCATCGCCAGCACGCTGGCCATGTTGCAGCGTCAGCCTGCCGACGCGGTGAGCTGATCCATTGACGGCCCATCGGCGATGGGCTTGGCCAACACCTTGTCGATGCGCCGGCCTTCCAGCTCCACCACTTCAAAATGCCAGCTCGCCAAGCGAATGACTTGGCTTTGGGTGGGCAACTGGCCTAGGACATACATGAGCAAGCCCGCCAAAGTGTTGTAGCGGTTTTTGTCTTCCGCCGGCAACTCTTTGATGTCCAGACGGGCCTTCAACTCGTTCAGCGGCATGATGCCATCGAGCAGCCAACTGCCATCTTCATTTTCTGTGGCCCAAGCCTCCGAATGGGTATCGGGCTTGAGTTCTCCGGTGATGGCTTCCAGCAGGTCCAGCGGGGTCAACAGGCCCTGCACTTCGCCGTATTCATCCACCACAAACAGCATGCGGCTGGACTGGTCACGCATTTGCTCGAGCAGCTCCATGCCCGTTAGGGTTTCGGGGACAAAATGCGCCGTTTGGGCGTGTTCGGCCAAGGGGCGCACATCGCTCTCTGGCAGCGCCAGCAAATGCGACAGGCTGATCACGCCCACAATGTGGCCCAAGCCATCGCGGCAAACCGGGTACCAAGAATGGTTGCCTTGCTCCCGCATTTGGTTGATGCGGTCCATGGCTTGCGACGGCGTGAGGTGGGCGTCCAACCACTGAATGTCGCTGCGCGGGGTCATCATCGAAGTCAGTGCGCGGTCGTCCAAATGAAACACATTGCGCACCATCTGGTGCTCGTGTTCTTCAATCAAACCGGCGTCCACACCCTCGACCAAACTGGCCGTGATTTCTTCTTCCGTCACCGCACGGCTGCCCTTGCTGTCAATGCGCATGAGCTTCAGCATACCTTGCGTTGACAGCGACAGCAGCTTCACAAAAGGCCCCGCCGCTTTGGCCAACCCGGCCATAGGACGCGCCACCAACCGGGCTACCGCCTCGGGGTAAAGCTGGCCAATGCGCTTGGGCACCAGCTCGCCAAAAATAATGGTGGTAAATGTGATGAGGGTCACCACAATGGCGGTGGCCGACACACTGGCCACTGACTCGGTCAAGCCCCAAAGCACCAGTTGCGCCGCCAAACCATCGCTGAACGCTGCCTCTCCCACAATGCCGTTCAAAACGCCAATGGAGGTGATGCCTACTTGTACCGTGGACAAAAACTGGGTGGGCTCTTCGAGCAACTTCAGCGCGGCATGGGCCCCCTTGTCACCCGCTTCGTCCATGGCGGCCAGCCGGGCTTTGCGGCTAGAAGCCAGAGCCAATTCAGACATGGCAAACAGCCCGTTCAGCAGGGTCAAGAAAGCAATCAATAAAAAGTCCATAACCGCCATTGTGCCAAGAGTGACGTGCCCCATGCCAAAAGGCATGACAATCCCAAACGAGGGGGTTTTATGGCTGTTTATTGTGTGGGGGATGTGCAGGGTTGCGATGCGCCGCTGGGGCGATTGTTGGCTGAAATTGATTTTTCACCCAGTCGCGATTCCCTGTTTGTGTTGGGCGATTTGGTCAACCGCGGCCCGGCGTCCGCTCAGGTATTGCGACGCCTGATGGCGTTGGGCAATGCCGTGCAATGTGTGCTGGGCAACCACGATTTGCACCTGCTGGCCGTGGCGGCTGGGGCCAGCCGAACCAAGCCCCTCGACACACTCGACAACCTGTTGCAGGCCCCAGACCGCCCTGCCCTGCTCGACTGGCTTCGCCACCAAAGCATGGCCATCTGGCAGCACGGGGTTCTGATGGTGCATGCGGGGGTGTTGCCCTCGTGGAGCGTGGCGCAAACGCTGGCTTTGGCGGCAGAAGTAGAAACGGTCTTGCGCAGCCCCGATCTGAGCCACTTTTTGCAGCAGATGTATGGCAACACCCCCGATGCCTGGGACGAGGCCCTGAGCGGCGATGACCGTTTGCGCGCCGTGGTCAATGCGCTCACGCGCTTGCGTTTTTGCACAGCCGATGGGGTGATGGAATTTGCCAGCAAAGAAGGCGCGGGTTCAGCGCCCACGGGCTTCATGCCTTGGTTTGATGTGCCCGGCCGTCAAACGGCCGATGTCACCGTGGCTTTTGGCCACTGGTCCACCTTGGGCAAACTGCAACGCCAAGATGTGTGGGCACTGGACACGGGCTGCGTGTGGGGCGGTTGCCTGAGCGCAGCCAGGCTCAAGTCCGATGGAGTGCCTGAATGGATTCAGGTGAAATGCGAGCAGGCACAAAGGCCGGGTTAGGGATCGCTGTTGAGGGTTAGGTCAGAACTGTTGGGCTTAGGGCTTGCCCGGGCGCGTTAGCTGGTACACCGCCAAGCCTAACCACTCGTGCAATGCCACTTGCCACAACATCACACTGCGGGCCAGCGAATACTCGGTCCATGGCGTGGAGTCGCCTGTTCTGAAGTCCACCGGGTAGGGCGTCACCTGACAGCCCACCGACTCAAACTCGGGCACAGACCGAGGCATGTGCCAGGCCGATGTGACCAGCAACCACGACTGCTGGCACCGATCGCCCAACAACGCGGCCACCTGGCGGGCGTTCTCTCGCGTGGTGCGCGAGCCTCCTTCTAGGGTCACGCGGCGCATGTCCACGCCCTGCTCCTTGTAAAACACTTCTGCCAATTCGGCCTCGGTAACGCCTGTGGCCAGCAAACGCCCTTCGCCGCCAGAGAAAATCAATTGCAGCTTGTCGTGCTGACGCATCCAACCCACCGGAGTCGACATGCGCTCCGCAGCCTCTCCCAAAGGCACCTGCCCACGGGCTTGGAAAATGCCCGGATGTTGGGTCGCGCCGCCCAACACGATGACGCCCGCGTGGCGGCTGACCGACTCTGGGCTCGGCACTGAATATTGATTTTCCAGCGGACGTAACAGTGCTTGAGGCAAGGCCTCAAACCCCAACAGCCCCAGCAACGCCAAACCACTCCAAAGCATGCGCAGCGCAGCACGCCGTCTTGTGGCCACGAAGGTCAACAACAAAAGCGCCACACCCCACCACACCGCCAGCCAAAAGAGGGGTTGGGTGATGGCTGAGAGCAGTTTAGAGAGGACGAACATGGACACCAGGCAACAAGGGCATGTCGACACCACAGCCAAGAGGACTCTTGGATCGACAACACAAAATGAGCTGTAGTTTGTTGTCCATTCCTTCTTGGGAGGAGGAGGAATTAAAGATCAATGCTCTGCCTCAGCCAATAACTTGCCAACCTGGTCTTTTGCTGAGAGTCTCGGCTGCAAGCCTAAGGGCCAAGCAATGCCGATGGCCGGATCGTTCCAAGCAATGCAGCGTTCATGCTGCGGGGCGTAGTAATCGGTGGTTTTGTACAAAAAATCGGCGCTTTCGGACAACACCAAAAAGCCATGCGCAAAACCGGGCGGAATCCACATTTGTTTGTGGTTGTCCTCGGTCAACTCAACACCCACCCATTGGCCGAAGGTGGAAGAGTTTTGGCGGATGTCCACCGCCACATCGAACACCGCACCACGCACCACGCGCACCAGCTTACCTTGGGGTTGCTGGAGTTGGTAATGCAACCCCCGCAACACGCCTTGGGCGCTGCGACTGTGGTTGTCTTGCACAAAGTGCACATTCAACCCCGTGGCTTGGTTGAAGTCTTGCTGATTGAAACTCTCAAAAAAGAAACCCCGCGCATCGCCAAAGACTTGGGGCTCAAGAATGAGCAAGTCAGGAATGGCGGTGGGCGTAGCGGTGTAAGGCATGGATTTACTTCAGCAAATTGAGCAGGTATTGACCATAGCCGTTTTTGGCCAACGGCTGCGCCAACTTTTGCAAACTTTCAGCGCTGATCCACTGCTGGTGAAACGCGATTTCTTCAGGGCAAGCCACCATCAAGCCTTGGCGCTTTTGCAGTGTGGCAATGAAGCCCGCGGCCTCTAGCAAACTGTCGTGCGTGCCAGTATCCAGCCACGCATAGCCACGGCCCATGATTTCGACATTGAGCTGGTTTTGCGCTAAATAGCACTTGTTGACATCGGTGATTTCCAACTCCCCTCTGGCGGAGGGCTGAATCTCTGCAGCCATGTCACAGACTTGAGAGTCGTAAAAATACAGCCCAGTGACGGCGTAATTGCTTTTGGGCGCCTTCGGCTTTTCTTCGATGCTCAAAGCGCGCTGTTGGTCGTCAAAGTCCACCACGCCATAGCGCTCAGGATCTTGCACATGGTAGGCAAACACTGTGGCACCCGATGTGCGTTGGTTGGCGTTGTGCAACAGCTTGACCCAGTCATGACCGTAAAACAGGTTGTCTCCCAGCACCAAGGCGCTGGGCTGGTGGGCCACAAAGTCTTTGCCAATGATGAAGGCTTGGGCCAGGCCATCGGGGCTGGGCTGCACCGCATATTGGATGTTCATACCCCACTGGCTGCCGTCGCCCAAGAGATCGGCAAAGCGCGGCGTGTCTTGGGGCGTGCTGATCAACAAGACATCACGAATACCCGCCAACATGAGCGTGGTGAGCGGGTAATACACCATGGGTTTGTCGTAAACCGGCATGAGCTGTTTGCTGACCGCTTGCGTGACAGGGTACAGGCGTGTGCCCGAACCGCCCGCGAGGATGATGCCTTTGCGATGGGTCATGGTGTTTGATTTATAGGATATGGAAATAGCTGAAATCGATTAGTTCAATGGCAATTTTTTTCTGCAGGTGGTTGCAAAAATATTTCACCTTGAAGTCCAAATCACATTTTCGATTTACAAAATGCTGTCTCCATTTTATTCGTATCGATGTCGATAACCGATGGCACGAATGCATATGAAGTGACTTCGCCCCAATTGGCTGAATGATTCACACACTTTTAAATCGACAAAAAGACCTTCATTCAAAGCGGCGCAGAAGATCCAAACCGGCGGTCACGCCCAGCAAACCAAACGATGGCTTCTTTCAGTCGTGCCGGAGAAAAATCAGGCCACAGATCATCGGTAAAAAACAGTTCTGCGTAAGCCGCTTGCCAAAGCATGAAATTGCTGATGCGCGACTCCCCCCCGGTTCGAATGAGCAGGTCAACCTCAGGCGCATCAGCGGTGCTCAGGTAAGGCGCCAACTGAGCTTCAGTCATCTCGTTCAAGCTTTGCCCCGGGTGGGCTTGCTGCCAAGCTTGTGCAGCTTGCACCATGTCCCAGCGCCCGCCATAGTTGGCGCAGACCGTCAAGGTAATGCGTGTGTTCTGCGCTGTTTGCTGCTCAGCCCGCGCGATGAGTTCTTGCAACACCGGGGCAAAGCGGCTTTTGTCACCCACCACTTTCAGGCACACGCCATTGGTGTTCATGCTGTCCACTTCTTTTTGCAAGTAGGTTGTGAACAAGCCCATGAGACTAGAAACTTCGTCTGCCGGGCGCTTCCAGTTTTCGGTGCTGAAGGCGAACAAGCTCAGATGGGGCACGCCCATCTCAGCGCAAGTCTTGACGATGTCGCGAACTTGCTTGGCCCCGGCGGCATGTCCCAATGCAGCGGGCATGAAACGATTTTTGGCCCAGCGGCGATTGCCATCCATGATGATGGCAATGTGCTGGGGCAAAGGATTAGGGGTTGGAGTGGACAAGGCGTTGGGTCAGGCTGAATGGTTGCAGATTTTATAGGGTTCTAGACCCCGTCCATCTGACATCAGTGACTCAATTCGACTTGATGGTGCTCGAGTTGCACCACGGTGGGGCGCCCCAAAATTTCGAGGAGAACGGCGACGCGTTTGCTGGAAACGTTTTGAATGAAGCCCTCCATGCCCGCCAATGCCGTGTGTTTGAGGAAAACCGATTGCCCTGCCTTGAAGTTACTGATTTCTTGCAACGTGGCTTGGTTGCGGTCCATTTCAAGTTGGCGAATGCGTTGCACCAGTTCGTTTTGCACCAACGCCGGCTCAAAGCCAAAGCGCACCACCGTCGCAATGCCTTTGGTGCTGCGCACCGTCGATATGCTTTGCTCGGCACGACGGGGCCGAAACAGGATGTATCGGGGAAACATGGGCTCGAACATCGCTACAGGACCTTGCTCGGTCTTCTTGAACTTTTTGTACAGCGGCAAATACGCCTCAAAGGCCTGCTGTTCCAAATTGATTTGCGCGATCTGCTCTTGCCGAGGCTTGGTGTATGCCAAATACCAGCGGGGGGTTGGGATGAGATCGTCCAACAGCGGGTCAGAAATTGGAGGATGAAAAGTCATCTTTCGACTCTAAACAAAAAACCCCGCAAATGCGGGGTTCGAGGTAGAAAAATTCAGAATGCGCCATGGCCCCCCATTATCTGAGCACGCTGAATCTTTGGCCCATTAGGCGATGACGAACGGGGTGCGGTCTTTGCCCTCAATCCATTTTGGCGCTTTGCCGCGGCCGGTCCAAGTTTGGCCGGTGGCGGGGTCGCGGTATTTGGCAGCCACTTTGCTGGCGACTTTAGGAGCGGATGATTTGGCGGACCGGCCAGGGAAAATATCTTGTGCGCTCAAACCATATTCGGCCACCAATTCACGGACTTTGGTAACGGCACTGGAGATTTCGTTTTGGCGGGCTTTGGCAATGGCTTGCTCGAGGGCATCGCGTTGAGCCAATAATTCTTTGTAGCTAGAAGTCATGTTAATCCTGATAATGGTGAAAAAGAATGTTGAATATACACCCATCCTCTGACATATTCAATTATCCAGAATAAATAAGTTAATTGCCAGCCTGTGAAACCTGATCAGTGTAAAGAATCTTCAGTTAAATGAATAACTCTTTTATTCGAAACAGATTAACTGCCGCCAGATTCTAGGCAGATTCAAACTCAACCGAACATCCAGAGCAATTGCAAACGGGCCAAAACCATGCCCGCCAATTGCAAGGCCAACAGCAGGGCAATGGGCGACAAGTCCACCCCGCCGATCAAGGGCACCACACGCTGAAAGGGCCTCAAAAAGGGCTGACACAAACGCGCCACCAAGGTGTACATCGGCGCGCCGGGGTTCACCCAAGATAAAACCGCCAACACCAACACCAACGCGCTCAAGGCCGACACCACCAACTGGGCCAAACCCACCAAACTCACCAAGGGCAACAAGGCCAAAGCCCCCTGCCCCCCCATCAACAGCCACAACACCAGGTATTGCAACAACTTGATCAAGAACGCCCCCAACAGGCTTGATAAATCCCAAGCAGTCCATGCCGGAACCACCCGGCGCAGGGGCAACAGCAACCAATCGGTCACGGCAAACACAAATTGCCCCAAGGGTTGGTGAAAAGAAATGCGCTGCCATTGCATCAAAAAGCGCAACAAACAGGTGCCGGCAACCAAGCCAGCCACCACATCCAAAACCAGACTGACCATTTGAAAAAACATGCAACTCTCCTGCTGCCGCGATGATACTCAGATGCCTGCGCACCCAGGCCATGTCCTTCACAAATGCTGGGGTTGCTGTGCGCATTTCGCCAGATCGGGACTTCTTCCACCACCCAACGCCAGAATCAGCCCGCAAACTCTTAAAATAGAAAACTTTGCGCCACAGCGCATCGATTAACCCCGGATTGACTGGCGATCTGCCAGCAAACCCAACCGCACCCGCCCATGTCTGACACGACTGCCAACGCCCCTGCCGCTCCCGCTCAAGATGAGAACCAACTGATCGCCGAGCGACGCGAAAAACTCAAGGCCATGCGCCAAGCGCAGTCGGAGGGCAAAGGCGTCGCGTTTCCCAACGATTTCAAACCCGAGCACCACGCGGCCAACTTGCACCAAGCGCATGGCGACAAAGACGCCGAGTCCTTGAATGGCGAGGGCGTCGCCAAGACCATGGCCAAAGTGGCGGGTCGCATGATGCTCAAACGCGTGATGGGCAAGGCCAGCTTTGCCACATTGCAAGATGCGACAGGCCGCATTCAGGTGTATGTCACCCGCGACGATGTGGGTGAAGACTTGTATGCCTTGTTCAAGCACTGGGATTTGGGTGACATCGTGGGGGTGGAGGGTTACTTGTTCAAAACCCGCACCGGCGAGTTGTCGATTCATGCCACCCAAATCCGCATGCTCACCAAGAGCCTGCGCCCCATGCCCGACAAATTCCATGGTGTGGCCGACCAAGAAGTGAAGTACCGCCAGCGCTATGTCGACCTGATGACCGACGAGGCTGCGCGCAAGCGATTCATGGCACGCAGCAAGGCGGTCAGTGGCATTCGCGATTTCATGGTCAAACATGGCTTCTTAGAAGTCGAAACCCCCATGCTGCACCCCATTCCGGGTGGCGCCAACGCGAAGCCGTTTGTGACGCACCACAACGCGCTCGAACAAGAAATGTTCTTGCGCATCGCCCCCGAGCTCTACCTCAAGCGCTTGCTGGTGGGCGGCTTTGAGCGTGTTTTCGAGATCAACCGCAACTTCCGCAACGAAGGCATCTCGGTACGCCACAACCCCGAATTCACCATGATGGAGTTTTACGCGGCGTACTGGAACTACCAAGACCTGATGAGCTTCACCGAAGCGCTGATTCGCGATGCCGCCATGGTTGCCGCCGGCACCTTGAACCTGAGCTACAACGGCAAGCCCGTTGACCTGAGCTCGCCTTTTGCCCGCATGACCATCCGCGAAGCCATCGTGAAACACACCCCAGCGGGTGACAACGTAGACAACGCCGAGTGGCTGATCAACGCGCTCAAAAAACTGGGCATGAGCGAAGACAAAGACAAGTTGTCGACCCGCAGCTTGGCCAGTTTGCAGGTGTTTTATTTTGAAGAAACTGTGGAAGACAAGCTCTGGGAGCCCACCTTCATCATGGAGCACCCGACTGAAATTTCGCCGCTGGCCCGCGCCAACGACTCACGCCCTGAAGTGACCGAGCGCTTTGAGCTGTACATCACAGGCCGAGAATTTGGCAATGGCTTCAGCGAATTGAACGATGCCGAAGACCAAGCAGCGCGCTTTCACGCGCAAGTGGCTGCCAAAGACGATGGTGACGACGAAGCCATGTATTACGACCACGACTTTGTGCGTGCGCTGGAATACGGCATGCCGCCAGCTGGCGGTTGCGGCATTGGCATTGACCGCCTGATGATGTTGCTGACCGACAGCGCCAGCATCCGCGATGTGATTTTGTTCCCGGCCCTGCGCCACGTGCAGGAATAAGGCCGGGACTTTACTGTCGTGGTGGCAAGCGGGGTGCGTCGTCCACCACCTCGCGGGCTTCAACATCCACAATGTCGCCCTGCCGGGGTGACTCAAAACCACCGTTGTACCCCGGCTGCTGGCCCCAGCGTGCGCCTTTGCGCAGGGCGCTGAACTGCTGCCAAACCAGCACCACTTGGGGCTTGCGACCCGTGAGCAGCCAGCGCACAGCTGCAAACACGGTGTACAGGCCCAGCGCCAGCAACAAGCCCGCCAACAGGCCCAAGCCCAGCAGGCCCATGAAGATGCGCGCAATCCAGTTCATTGATGTGTCCTGTTCAGGTCAAGGCAAACGGTCGAGTGCTTGCATGTAATCGTTCGACCGCACCAACTCGTCCCATGGGCGTGCGGGCGATCGGGGCAACAGGTTCAAGCGGCGTTCTTCACTGATCTCGCTGGGCAGCCATTGGCCCTTGAGCTGGGCTTCGGCCAATTGGTCCAAGACCGTGTCAAGCTCTTCGCCGCCATTCACGGCTGAACGGTTGCACAGCAAGGCCAAGTCACAACCCGCTTGCAGCGCGGTGATCACCGCTTCGGTGTAGCTAAGGGTGCGGCCGTCCAGTTGACGCGCAGCGGCCATCGACAAGTCATCGGTGCAGACCACGCCCTGAAAGCCCAGTTGCGCACGCAAGATGTCTTGCAACCAGCGAGCCGAGAAACCGGCAGGTCGGCTGTCGACCTTGCTGTAAATCACATGCGCAGGCATGACGGCCGTGAGCACACTGCCCAGCCAACGGTAAGGCTGCGCATCGTCCGACAAAATGGTTTTGAGGCTGCGTGTATCGACCGGCAGGGCCACATGCGAGTCGGCTTTGACAGCGCCATGGCCAGGGAAGTGTTTGCCGCAGTTGCCCATACCGGCTTGCAACAGCCCTTGCATCAGGCTGCGCGCCAACAGGCTCACTACGCGTGGGTCGCGGGCAAAAGCGCGGTCTCCGATGACACCGCTCTCGCCATGGTCCAAATCGAGCACGGGCGTGAAACTGAAGTCCACACCACAAGCGCGCAATTCACTGGCCAGCACAAAACCCGCCGAGGTGGCCGCCTCACAGGCCTTGAGCACACCCGAGCCGGGTTGACCTTTTTCGTCCTTGGCCCACAACTCGCCAAACGCGCGCATGGGCGGCAGATGCGTCAAGCCATCGGTGCGAAAGCGTTGCACCCGGCCACCTTCGTGGTCGACCGCAATGATCACATCAGGCCGCAGGGCTTTGATTTCGTCACACAGCAACGTCAATTGCGACCGACTTTGCCAGTTGCGGCCAAACAAAATCATGCCGCCCACCAAGGGGTGCGCCAAGCGGCGGCGGTCCACATCGGTCAATGTGGTGCCGGCAATGTCCAAAATCAAAGGGGCGTGCAGTGTCATGGGGTGTTCATTCCAGATGGGGTGCTCACGCGCAGAATCAAGAGGTCGAGGAGCCGTGCGTCTCGACCACGCAAAAACTGGCGGCGTATTCGGATTCGTCGGTCACGGTAATGTGGGCCGACAGGCCCTTGGCTTCAAACCAATCTTTCAGGCCGCCATGCAACACGATGACGGGCTGACCGCTGGGCAGTTTGCCGATTTCACACAGGCGCCATGTCATGGGCATGCGCATGCCCAGTCCGATGGCTTTACTGAAGGCTTCTTTGGCTGAAAATCGGGTGGCCAAATACCGTACACCCCGCTGTGGCCAACGCGCGCTGCGGGCTTTCCAAGTGGCCATCTCGGCCTCACTCAACACTTTAGCTGCAAAGCGCTCGCCATGCCGATCCAAGCTGGCCTGAATGCGGCGTATGTCGCAGATGTCGGTGCCAATGCCGTAGATCATTTTTTGAGGCAACCCAAGTAAGCCTGCACCGTGGCGGTGTAGCCCAGCTCCAGTGCGTCGGCCATGAAAGCGTGGCCAATCGACACTTCTTGCAACCCTTTGACCGCCGCCACAAAGGCCGGCAGGTTGTCGCGGTTGAGATCGTGCCCGGCGTTCAAGCCCAAGCCCACGTTCAATGCAGCCTCGGCTGCATCGGCGTAGCGCCGCAGCTGCGCGGCGTGGCCTGACGTGCCCCAACTGGCCGCATAGGGCTCGGTGTACAGCTCGACCCGATCTGCGCCCACCGCACGGGCGGCGGCCATTTGCTCGGGCACAGGGTCCATGAACAAACTGACCCGCACCCCCAGGGCCTTGCATTCGTCAATCAAGGGCTTCAGGCGATCCGCGTCTTGCGGAAACGTCCAACCGTGGTCGCTGGTGAACTGGCCTTCGCTATCGGGCACAAACGTCACTTGATGAGGGCGTACAGCGCGCACATGGTCCATCAAGTTGTGAAACGGGTTGCCCTCGATGTTGAACTCACGGTCAGGCCAAGCCTTCATCAAGGTGGTGAGTTCAGGCACATCACTGGCCCGAATGTGCCGCTCGTCAGGCCGCGGGTGGATGGTGATGCCATGTGCACCGGCTTGCAAGCACAGCTCGGCGGCACGTGTCACGCTGGGAATGCCCAAGTGACGAGAGTTGCGCAGCAATGCCACTTTGTTGACGTTAACGGAGAGCGCCACGCGGGAAGAAGGGGAGGTCATAAGGTTTGCAAGTCCAGCATCATTTGGCGGGTGCGCAAGGCCCCCACACCGCAATGGTAGTTGAGCAACAAGCGCAAGGGACGCTGTAACTGCACCAGCAGGTCGGCGCACTCGCGCAGCAAAGCGGCCAAGGGGCTCTGGGCATCCAGTGCCGTTTGCAGCGCTTGCCATTGCGCGCCGCGCAAACTGGTGCGGCTGTCGTCACTCACCCATTGCAGTCCCGCTTCGGGCAGCAAGGTGTAGCGCTCGTCAGGCGACAACGGCGTGAGGGTCAGCGTTTGGGCATTCAATGCGGGCAACAAACCCGTGTGCTTGAGCAGCAGCAATTCAAAACCACGCAAAGCCCATTGCAAAGCCTCAGGGTCACCGCTGGCCAGCAGCCGCACAGCGGCCGCATACACCTCAAACAACTGGGGGTGGGGGTCGTCTCGCGCGGTCAAGCGCATGAGCAATTCATTCAGGTAATAGCCCGACAACAAGGCTTCGCCGGTGGGCATGACGTGTCCGCCCACCCATTCGGCCGATTTGAGGGTGCGGATATCGCCATCACCACCAAATGCCAGTGACAAAGGCTGCAAAGGCAACAACACGGGCCGAAAGCTGGAGGTGGGCCGCTTGGCCCCTTTGGCCACCAAAGCCACCCGGCCGTGATGACGGGTGAAGACCTCCAAAATCAGACTGGTTTCGCTCCAGTCGTAGCGGTGCAGCACAAAAGCTGGCTCGTCTGCAATCCGCTTGGTGGCCATGGGTGCTGGTTTTATTCGTACCCGAAGCTGCGCACGCGTGCTTCGTCGTCGGCCCAACCCGAACGCACCTTGACCCATAACTCGATGAACACCTTGGCATCCAACAGCTTCTCGAGTTCCATGCGGGTTTCGGTGCCAATGCGCTTGAGTTTCTCGCCTTTGTCGCCGATCACCATGGCTTTGTGGCCTTCGCGTTCAACCACGATGGTGGCCGCAATGCGCAACATGCGCTTGGCGGTGCGACCGGCCTCTTCTTCAAATTTGTCGATCACCACAGTGGAGGTGTAAGGCAACTCATCGCCCGTCAGCCGAAAGAGTTTTTCGCGCACCATTTCGCTGGCCAGAAACTTTTCGCTGCGGTCGGTCAACTCGTCTTCGGCATGCCACCAGGCTTGCTCAGGCAGGTATTTTTCGCAAATGCCCAGCAAACGCTCAATGTCTTTGGGCTGCTTGGCCGACATGGGGACAAACTCGGCAAACGCATGGCGCTCTTGCATGCTCTGCAACCAAGGGGCGATGTCACCCCGGCGGTGCACATTGTCCAACTTGTTGGCCACCAGCAAGACTGGAATTCCGGGTTTCAGCAAGGCCAGCACTTTGGCATCGGCGTTGGTGAAACTGCCCGCCTCGACCACGAACAACACCAAGTCCACATCGCTCACTGCACCGACCACGGTTTTATTGAGTGACTTATTGAGGGCCGTGCCATGCACCGTCTGAAAACCCGGGGTGTCCACAAACACATACTGAGCCGCCCCTTGGGTGCGGATGCCCGTGATGCGGTGGCGCGTGGTTTGTGCCTTGCGCGAAGTGATGCTGATTTTTTGGCCCACCAAAGCATTGAGCAAAGTGGACTTGCCCACATTGGGCTTGCCCACAATGGCCACCAAGCCGCAGCGCTGCCCCGCCACCGGCAAAGGCAAAGGCGCAACCTCTACCGGCAGTGCGGCCGTTTCAGAGGCATCGCGCGGTTGAATGGTCACACCCGCAATCTGAACTGGGCGGCGCATGGCTTGTTCTTGCGGCAAGCGCGTGGCTTCAGACTCAGGCGAGGCAGATGGTTTTTCGGTGCTCATGCGGCGCTTTCAGATTTCAAGATTTGCAGCATGGCGGCGGCCGCTGCTTGCTCAGCAGCGCGACGCGATGCGCCCGAGCCTTGTTGAGTTTGACGCAATTCGGTCACTTCGCATGAGACCTCAAATTGCTGGCGGTGCGCGGCACCCGAGGTGCCGACCACGGTGTACTTGGGCAATGCCAGCTTGCGCCCTTGCAGCCACTCTTGCAATTCGGTTTTGGGGTCTTTGCCCACGGCCTGCATATCGGGTTTGATGTCCACCTGCGCAAACAGGCGCTCAACCAAGGCTTGTGCATCTTGGTAACCACCATCCAGATAAACAGCGCCAATGATGGCTTCAAGGGAGTCGGCCAAGATGGAGGGGCGATTTTGACCGCCTGAGCGCATTTCGCCCTCGCCCAGCCGCATCACCAAAGACAAGTCGAGCGTTTTGGCCAGTTGATGCAAGGTGTCTTGCTTGACCAAATTGGCCCGAACCCGTGACAAATCACCTTCGGGCAGGCTGGCCAGTTGGCCATACAACAGGTTCGCCACCGACAGGTTGAGCACCGAGTCGCCCAAAAACTCCAAGCGCTCGTTGTGGTCAGCGCTGAAGCTGCGGTGCGTCACCGCTTGTTGTAACAGGCCCGTCTGGCGAAAGGCATAACCCAGACGGATTTGCAGGTCAGACAAAGCAGACGAAACAGCGGAGGATGTGGCCACACGCACCTCAGTCAAATGCGCCAATGCGCTTCAAGTTGCCAAAGTTCATCCAGACAAAAAAGGCTTTGCCGACGATGTTGGCATCGGGGACAAACCCCCAATAACGGGAGTCGAGCGAATTATCGCGGTTATCGCCCATCATGAAATAGTGGCCCTCCGGCACTTTGCAGGTCACACCCTCGACGGTGTAGTTGCAGTTATCGCGGCCCACAAACTGGTCTGCCCCCGGGATGAAGGAGTGGCGCTCGTCATCCAAAATGATTTGGTGTGGCTTGGTCCCCAAGGTCTCGCTGCGGTGCTTGAAATACCGCATGGTGGAGTCATCAAAGAAATCCGGCAAAGGCTGAATGGGCAAGGGCTTGCCATTGATCGAGAGCTTCTTGTTCAAGTAAGAGACTTCATCGCCCGGTACCCCCACCACCCGCTTGATGTAGTCCACCGAAGGCTTGGGCGGGTAGCGAAACACCATCACATCGCCGCGCTGGACTGGCGCGCCATCGGTCAGCTTGATGTTGGCCACGGGCAAGCGAATGCCGTAGTGAAATTTGTTCACCAAAATCAGGTCGCCAATGTGCAGCGTCGGAATCATGGAACCCGATGGGATTTTGAAGGGCTCAAACAAGAAAGAGCGCAAAACAAAAACCACCACAATGACCGGAAACAGACCTGCCGTCCAATCCAACCACCAAGGTTGCATGAGCAATTTTTCGCGGGCTTCTACGATGTCTGAGTCAACTTTGTCGATGCCCATTTTGCTCAGTTCGGCTCGCCGTTGGGCCGTTTCGGCCTCAAGTTGCTGCACCGCTTTTTGGCGCTGAGGCAAGAAGTAATAACGCTCAGCCAGCCAATACACGCCGGTCACCCCTGTGGCCAGCAGCAAGAGCAACGCAAAATTGCCCTCAATGAACCCCAGGTACCAACTGCCGGCATAGCCCACAAAAGCGGCCAACACCAAAGACGTCAAAAACTGCATCAATCTTCCACCTGCAAAATGGCCAGAAACGCCTCTTGAGGCACCTCGACCGAGCCAATCTGTTTCATGCGCTTTTTACCTGCCTTTTGCTTTTCCAGCAGCTTGCGTTTGCGCGTGATGTCGCCACCATAGCACTTGGCCAACACGTTTTTACGCAGCGCTTTGATGGTTTCACGCGCAATGATATTGGCACCAATGGCCGCTTGAATCGCCACATCAAACATTTGTCGGCTGATGATCTCGCGCATCTTGGCCGCCACCGCTCGACCGCGGTACTGGGCCTGCGTGCGGTGCACGATGATGGACAGGGCATCGACTTTTTCAGCGTTCAGCAAAATATCGACCTTGACCACATCGGAAGCTCGGAATTCTTTGAACTCATAGTCCATCGAGGCATAACCGCGGCTGACCGATTTGAGTTTGTCAAAGAAGTCCAGCACGATCTCACCCAAGGGCATTTCATAGGTCAGCATGACCTGACGACCGTGGTAGGCCATGTTGATCTGAACGCCGCGTTTTTGGTTGGCCAGTGTCATCACTGGGCCCACATAGTCTTGCGGCATGTACAAATGCACCGTGACAATGGGCTCGCGAATTTCTTGCATCTTGCCCTGCTCAGGCATCTTGGAGGGGTTCTCCACCATGATGACTTCGCCATCGCCTTTGACCACTTGGTAGACCACACTGGGGGCCGTGGTGATCAGGTCTTGGTCAAATTCACGCTCGAGTCGCTCTTGCACGATTTCCATGTGCAACAAGCCCAAAAAGCCGCAGCGAAAACCAAAACCCAAAGCTTGTGACACTTCGGGCTCGTAGTGCAGCGAGGCGTCGTTGAGCTTGAGTTTCTCAAGTGCGTCGCGCAGGGCATCGTATTGGTTGGCTTCGGTCGGGTACAGGCCAGCGAACACCTGAGGCTGAATCTCTTTGAAACCCGGCAAGGCTTCTGCGGCGGGGCCCAAGTTGTTGGGCAGTTTCTTTTCCAAAGTGACGGTGTCGCCCACCTTTGCCGCCTGGAGTTCTTTGATGCCGGCGATGATGTAACCCACCTCACCAGCCCTGAGCAATTGGCGCGGCTCGTTGGCGGGGGTGAACACGCCCAAACTGCCCGCTTCATAGACGGCGTTGCTGGCCATCATGCGAATGCGCTCGTTTTTCAGCAACTGGCCGTCGATGACCCGCACCAACATGACCACGCCGACATAGCTGTCGAACCAGCTGTCAATGATCATGGCGCGCAAGGGCGCATCAGGGTTGCCTTTGGGCGGTGGAATGCGAGCCACCACGGCTTCAAGAATCTCTTCGATGCCCATGCCCGTTTTGGCCGAACACGGAATGGCATCGGTGGCGTCAATGCCGATCACGTCTTCGACTTCGCTGCGTGCGTTGTCCGGGTCGGCGTTGGGCAAATCCATCTTGTTGAGCACTGGCACCACTTCCACACCCAAGTCGAGCGCGGTATAGCAGTTGGCCACGGTTTGGGCTTCGACCCCTTGGCTGGCGTCCACCACCAGCAAGGCCCCTTCGCAAGCTGACAAGGACCGAGACACTTCGTACGAAAAGTCGACGTGACCGGGGGTGTCAATCAAGTTGAGGTTGTAAACCTGACCATCTTTGGCTTTGTACTGCAGCGCAGCGGTTTGCGCCTTGATGGTGATGCCCCGCTCTTTCTCGATGTCCATCGAGTCCAGCACTTGGGCTTCCATTTCCCGCGCTTCGAGTCCTCCACACCGTTGAATCAAGCGATCGGCCAGCGTGGATTTGCCATGGTCAATGTGAGCAATGATCGAAAAATTTCTGATGTGATTCATCAAGCAACATCTGCAAGTGTTTGTGGATCAAGGATCCGTAAAAGAAAAAAGGGCGCGTCTGGAGTTGACGCGCCCTGAACCAACAATCTATGGCAACTGCGATAGTTGGGACTTCATTGTAGGCAAATTGGCCCACTCGAACAGCCCCAAAAACTCGCTTGACAGGTCGTTGCTGCTTTGCAACATGGTTTTTATCCACAGGTTATTAACAGGACGCATAACATTTTGTTGAACAACTTGTGGGCCATCTGTGGATCAACGGTGGACTCCTCAACGGAATCTCGCATCGTGAACTCACCCCTGCGCTTTATGCCACCAATGAAGGGTCAAGACCCCAGATTTTAGCCAAATTCGTTATGAGAGATGGAATAAGTTAGTCAGTGCAAACTTATTAAATCTTTCGAAAAATTCTCAAATTTTTTTCTTCCATCCCCATAAAGACCCTGAATTCAAGCCAATGACCTCCAAATCGCCATGGTCACTTGACAAGCCGAAACCTTCACTTTCCGGGGCGAATCAGCACATATTGAGCGCTACCACCTCGGCGAATCAACACACTGATGGGACGACTCTTGTCGGCGCGCGACATGATCGCCTCAAACTCTTTCAGCGATGGCACCTCGTTGTTGGCGATGGCCAAGATGACATCGCCTTCGCGTATGCCAGCCCGGGCCGCTGCTTCTGTGGCCGCATCCACCCGAACACCCCCTCGCAGCCGCAGCTCTCTCTTTTGGGCGTCCGTCAAATCGCTGACCGCCAAACCCCAAACTTGCGAGGTGTTGGTGTCCGGCGCTTTTTTCTCTGGCGGCGCTGCAGCTACTTTTTCAGCCTCTACCTCGGCCACCGTGATGTTCAGCTCTTTGAATGTGCCGCGACGGAACACCGTGATGCCCACTTTGCTGCCCGGCTTGGTGTTGCCTACCGCTCGCGGCAAGTCTGCCGGCTTGTCGATGGGCTTGCCATCAAAGCGCGTGATGATGTCGCCGGCTTCCAGGCCCGCTTTTTCAGCAGGCGAGCCTTCTTCAATGCCGCGCAGCAACACGCCCTGCGCCTTGCCCAAGCCAATGGACTCGGCCACATCTTTTGTCACAGGCGCGATCTCGACACCGATCCGGCCACGGCTCACGCGACCGTTGGTGCGCAGTTGCTCGCTGACCCGCATGGCTTCGTCCATAGGAATGGCAAACGAGATGCCCATGAAACCACCCGAGCGTGAGTAAATCTGGCTGTTGATGCCCACCACTTCGCCCCGCATATTGATCAAGGGGCCGCCAGAATTGCCTGGGTTGATGGCCACGTCGGTCTGAATGAACGACAGATAGTCACCCGTGTCGCGCTGCTTGGCGCTGACAATGCCGGCTGTCACGGTGTTCTCAAGGCCGAATGGCGAGCCGATCGCCATCACCCACTCCCCCACCCGCAAGCGACCCACATCACCCACTTTGACAGCAGGCAATCCGGTGGCCTGGATTTTCACCACGGCCACATCGGTGCGTTTGTCGGCCCCAACAATGCGGGCCTTGAATTCGCGCTTGTCGGGCAAGGTCACCAACACCTCATCCGCCCCCTCCACCACGTGGGCGTTGGTCATGATGAAGCCGTCTGGGCTCAAAATAAAGCCGGACCCAACGCCCCGGGGTTGAGCTTCCTCTTGAGGGCGGTTTTGCCGCGGGCTTTGGCGCGGCACGTTGGGCATGGGCACACCAAAGAATCGGCGAAAGAGTTCTTGCATCTCTTCATCAGAGCCCCCCGATCGGGCCTCTGCAGGACGAACTTTTTCGAGGGTTCGAATGTTCACGACCGAGGGGCCCACCTGCTCCACCAGTTCGGTGAAGTCGGGCAAGCCACGCACCGCAGCCGTTGGGCTTTGAGCCTGCGCAACGCCAGAGACGCCCATGCCCAGCCCACCCACCAAGCTCACCAAGAGCAAGGTTACCGCTATTTTTTGACTTTTGATTTGCACCATGTTGTCCTCCAGAGGCTCATCCCATGAACAGTTTCGTCAACCCCAATGGGCGACGGCTCGGCCCAATTCAAGCAGTCAGTAAACACCGTCTGCCGAAGTCGTACTTTTGGGGCCTTTGAACGCTGGCGAATATACCGCGCACCGAAAACCATGCCACAGCACGGGCAAATCGCCTTGCGAGAGCCAAACAAAGCGTTTCATTGAAATGGGGCCTGTTCGTTGAGGGGTCAGCGCCAACCCCATCGAAGAGCCCATGTCCAGCACCACCTGCAAACTCACTTCCCATTCGTGTTCTTGTGGGTCGCGCCACAACCAGAGTTCTCCCGTCCACACCAGCGTGCCGTTTTGCCAATGGTCCACGCGTGTGGCCCACAAGGCCGCCAACAGCAACAAACCCCACGCCGACAGCGCCCAAGGGTGTACATTGAGAACCGGAAATAGGGGATGCCACAACAGGCCAATGCCCCCCAAAAATGCCAGTGCCAGCATGACCCATCGGCCCCAAACAAAACGCCCCACCGGGAAAACCACAGGTGGGGCGTTGTGCATCAGATGGGCCTTGCACTCAGGCAGGTCAGATGCGTTTGAACACCAAAGAACCGTTGGTGCCGCCAAAACCGAAATTGTTTTTCAAGGCAACGTCGATTTTCATGTCGCGAGCCGTATTGGCGCAGTAGTCCAAATCACACTCGGGATCGGGATTGTCCAAGTTGATGGTCGGGGGCACCTTTTGGTGGTGCAACGCCAATACCGTGAACACGCTTTCAATGCCCCCTGCGCCACCCAACAGGTGACCGGTCATGGACTTGGTTGAGCTGACCACGGTTTTGTAAGCGTGTTCGCCCAAAGCCGCTTTGATGGCATTGGTTTCGTTGATGTCGCCCAAAGGAGTGGAGGTGCCGTGGGCGTTCAGGTAATCGATTTGGTCGGCATTGACGCCGGCATTGCGCATCGCGTTCAGCATGGCGCGGCGTGGGCCGTCCATATTGGGTGCGGTCATGTGACCTGCATCGGCACTCATGCCGTAACCGCCCAGCTCTGCGTAAATTTTGGCACCCCGGGCCTTGGCGTGTTCGTACTCTTCGAGCACCATCACACCGGCACCTTCGCCAAGGACAAAACCATCGCGGTCTTTGTCCCAAGGACGTGATGCGGCTGTGGGGTCGTCGTTGCGAGTTGACAATGCGCGCATGGCGGCAAAACCACCAACCCCCAAGGGCGAAACACAGCCCTCTGAGCCACCAGCCACCATCACGTCTGCATCGCCGTATTCGATCAAACGACCGGCTTCACCAATCGAGTGCAGACCCGTGGTGCATGCTGTGACTACTGAAAGGTTGGGGCCCTTGAAACCATTGCGCATCGACACATGACCAGAGATCATGTTGATGATCGAGGCGGGAACAAAGAAGGGGGAAATGCGACGTGCACCGCGTGCCGTGTATTCGGTGTGTGTTTCTTCAATCAGCGGCAAACCGCCGATGCCTGAACCAATGACCACACCCATGCGGCAGGCTTGGTCTTCGCTCAGGGCTTCGCCACTGGGCAAACCGGCGTCACGAATCGCTTGCGTGGCTGCGGCCACCCCGTAATGAATGAAACGGTCCATCGTCCGCGCCTCTTTGGCACCGATGTAGGACTCGAGGTCAAAGTTTTTGACTTCACCCGCAAACCGACAGGCGATGGCAGAAGCATCAAAACGGGTGATGGTTCCAATGCCGGATTGACCGGCGAGCAGGTTGGACCATGCATCAGCAACCGTGTTGCCCACAGGACTGACGCATCCCAAACCCGTGACAACAACGCGGCGCCGGGTCATCGTCGATCAGGCCTTCTTGCTTTGGGCGTAGTCGATCGCCGCTTGCACTGTGGTGATCTTTTCTGCGTCTTCGTCAGGAATTTCGATGCCAAACTCGTCTTCGAGTGCCATCACCAGTTCCACCGTATCCAAGGAGTCTGCGCCCAAATCAGCCACAAAGGCTTTTTCATTGGTCACTTGTGACTCTTCAACGCCGAGTTGTTCAGCAATGATTTTCTTGACACGTGCTTCGATATCGCTCATGGGGTCCCTCTGAGGGTTGTGAAAAATGAAGATTTTACCTGTCCGGAAGGGGTTTCCGAAAATCAGGCCATGAACATGCCACCATTGACATGCAATTCTTGCCCTGTGACATAACCGGCATGCGCACCGGCCAAATAGGCCACCGCATGGGCAATGTCTTCAGGCTTGCCCAAATGGCCCAGCGGAATCTGGCCCAAGAGTGCTTTTTGTTGTTCTTCGGGCAAGCTGGCGGTCATGTCGGTCTCAATGAAGCCGGGGGCGACGCAGTTGACCGTGATGTTGCGGCTGCCCAATTCGCGGGCCAAAGCGCGGGTCATGCCGGCCACGCCAGCTTTGGCGGCGGCATAGTTGGCCTGTCCAGGGTTGCCTGAGGCGCCCACCACACTGGTGATGCTGATGATGCGGCCATAGCGCTGCTTCATCATGGGGCGAATCACTGCTCGGCTCATGCGAAAAACCGCTTTGAGGTTGGTGTCCAGCACCGCATCCCAATCGTCGTCTTTCATGCGCATGGCCAGCGTGTCGCGGGTGATGCCGGCGTTGTTGACCAGCACATGCAAACCGCCATGCTCTTTCACAATGGCGTCGATCATGGCTTCGCCTGCAGCGGCATCGTTCACATTCAGGTTGGCACCACGGCAACCCGGAAATGCGGCTAACGCTTGGCTGATTTTGGCGGCCCCGTCATCGCTGGTGGCGGTTCCGATGACCGCAAAGCCTGCTTTGGCCAAATGCAATGCAATGGCTGCGCCAATGCCGCGGGAAGCGCCCGTCACCAAGGCGGTTTGTGCTTGTGCTTCGCTCATGCGAGGAGTCCTTTCACTTCGGCCAAAGTCGCAGGGTCATACAAGGCCACCCCGTTCAACTCAGGATCGATTCTTTTGGTCATGCCAGCCAACACTTTGCCAGGGCCGCACTCCACCAAGGTGTGCACGCCGCGGGTCTTGATGGCTTGCACACACTCCACCCAACGCACCGGGCCAAAAGCTTGGCGATACAAAGCATCGCGGATGCGGTCGGCATCGGTTTCGATCGCGACGTCGATGTTATTGAGCACCGGAATTTGCGGCACACCCAGCGTGAGGGTTGCGAGTTTTTCGCGCAATTTTTCAGCGGCTGGCTTCATCAAACTCGAATGAAAAGGCGCCGAAACAGGCAACAACAGGGCCCGTTTGGCGCCCAAAGCCTTCAGCACTTCGCAGGCCTTGTCGACCGCCGCTTTGCTGCCAGCGATCACGGTTTGTGCGGCATCGTTGAAGTTCACGGCTTCGACCACTTCGGCGCTGCCGACATCGAAGGTGGCCTGCGCCTGCTGGCAACCTTCAATGACTTTGTCAGAGGGCAAGCCCAAAATGGCCGCCATGGCACCCACGCCCACAGGCACAGCCTCTTGCATCGCGGCCGCGCGCAGGCGCACCAAAGGCGCGGCTTGCGCCAGCGTCAGCACGCCAGAGGCCACCAAAGCGCTGTATTCGCCGAGCGAATGGCCCGCCACAATCGCCGGTTGGGCGCCGCCTTCGGCCAGCCAAGCACGGTAGGCCGCAACTGCAGACACCAACATCACCGGTTGGGTATTGGTGGTCATGGCCAATGCCTCTTTGGGGCCTTCGTGAATCAACTTGGCCACATCTTCGCCCAGCGCATCGGAGGCTTCTTGCAGGGTTTGGCGTACAACGGTGTGGTCACCCCAAGCGTCCAGCATGCCCACCGATTGGGAGCCCTGACCTGGAAAAACAAAAGCAAATGTTGTCATGTGCAATTTCTGAATCTGGAAAGTTGACGGGGTCGCATTCGATGTCAATAACGCAGCAGCACCGAGCCCCAAGTAAAACCACCGCCCACGCCTTCCAGCATGAGGGTCTGTCCCCGTTGAATGCGGCCATCGCGCACCGCGGTGTCCAGCGCCAGAGGAATGGAAGCGGCCGATGTGTTGCCGTGCTGATCGACGGTCACCACCACTTTGTCAGCGCCCAATTTGAGCTTTTTGGCCGTGCTCTGCATGATGCGAATATTGGCCTGGTGCGGAATCAACCAGTCGATGTCGGCATCGGTCATATTGGCTTTGGCCAAACTGGCACGCGCGGTTTCTTCGAGCACGCCCACCGCCAATTTAAAGACCGCTTGACCATCCATCTTGAGCACAGGGTCACCCAAGATTTGACCGCGGTTGACGTGGCCGGGCACACACAAAATGTCTTTGTACTTGCCGTCCGCATGCAAATCGGTGGCCAAAATGCCGGGTTGGTCGGCGGCCTCAAGCACCACAGCACCCGCGCCATCGCCAAACAAGACGCATGTGGTGCGGTCATTGAAGTCAAGAATGCGGCTGAACACCTCAGCGCCGATCACCAAAGCGCGTTGGGCCGAACCCGACTGAATCATCGAATCGGCGATGGTCAAGGCGTAAATAAATCCGCTGCAGACCGCTTGCACATCAAACGCAGGGCAACCGGCGGCCCCCAGTTTGTGCTGCACCATGGTGGCCACTGAAGGAAACACCATGTCGGGGGTGGATGTGGCCACGATGATCAGGTCGAGGTCATGGGCCGTCAAGCCTGCCGCTGCCAGCGCGTTTTTTGCGGCTTCGGTTGCCAAATCACTGCTGCCTTGCGAATCGGCCGCAAAGTGTCGTGCACGAATGCCCGTGCGCTCAACGATCCAATCGTCAGAAGTCTCGACACCTTGCTGGGCCAGTTGGGCGGCCAAATCGGCGTTGGTGAGGCGTTTTTCGGGCAAATAACTGCCCGTGCCGATGATGCGTGAAAAAATTCTCATACAGATGTGACCGCAGACTCTGCCCGCTCAGCCTGCGCTCCCATGAGCAATGGGGCTGCGTGGTTGATGCGTTCACGAACACGGTCCAGCAATTGATTTCTGGACGCATCATAAGCCCGGTTCAACGCCGTTTCGAACGCAATCTCGTCGGCCGATCCATGGCTCTTGAACACCAAACCGCGCAAACCCAACAAAGCGGCACCGTTGTAGCGACGGTGATCTACACGATTTTTAAATGCAGAAAGGACCGGATAAGCAAAGATAGCCGCAATTTTCGTGAAGATGTTGCGAGAAAACTCAGACTTCAAGAAGCCACCAATCATGGTCGCCAAGCCTTCGCTGGCCTTCAGGGCCACATTGCCCACAAAGCCATCGCAAATCACGATATCGACGGTGCCCTTGAAAATATCATTGCCCTCAACATTGCCATGAAAGGTCAAATCACCCGAGTTAGCAGCAGATCGCAGCAATTCGGCCGTTTTTTTGATCATTTCGTTGCCTTTAATGGCCTCTTCTCCGATATTCAACAGACCCACCGTGGGGTTGGGCTTGTCCTGCAAGACCGAGACCAAGGCCGATCCCATCACGGCAAACTGCAGCAAGTGCTCGGGCGTGCAATCGACATTGGCTCCCAAATCCAACATGGTGGTGCCGCCGCCTTTGAAGTTGGGCATTTGACCCGCGATGGCGGGACGGTCAATGCCGTCCATGGTTTTGAGCACGTAACGGGCAATGGCCATCAGAGCGCCGGTGTTGCCCGCAGAAACCGCTGCCGATGCTTTACCGTCCCGCACCAATTCAATGCTCACGCGCATCGATGAATCTTTTTTCTTGCGCAGCGCCACTTCGAGTGGGTCATCCATTTCCACCACTTCTGACGCCGGCACAATTTGCGTGCGGGGATCGACAAAGCCTGCCAGAAACTCGGTACGCCCGACCAACAACAAATGGGCATCTGGATGGGTGGACAAGAATCGGCGGCAGGCCGCCAGCGTGACGCTGGGACCGTGGTCGCCGCCCATGCAATCGACAGCCAATGTGATCGGGGTGGGCGAGGTCATGTAATCCTTGGACTGAATACCGGGCCAGTGAAGATGAAGGCCATAAAAACAAAAGCCCGAGGCTACTCAAGAAGTAGCGCCGGGCCTGTGGAGGCAGAAGGGCAGAAGCCGATCAGGCTTCTGATTTGTTTTTCAACACTTGACGGCCACGGTAAAAACCGTTGGGGCTGATGTGGTGACGCAGGTGTGTTTCGCCAGTTGTAGGCTCGACAGCGATGCCGGGCACATTCAGGGCGTTGTGCGAACGGTGCATACCGCGCTTGGAAGGCGACTTTTTGTTTTGCTGAACAGCCATGATGGCTCCTTGGAAGCTTGGAGGCCGCGCAAATCTTGACGCAGCTTCTGGTTAATGAGAATGTCACCCCAATCAAAACAGGGCGAAGCCATAGATTATAGCCTAAGCCACGACCCTTGGGAAGCGCTTTGTCTGGCACTTATTTGGCGGTTCCGGTTTTGAGCCCGGCCAAAACCCCAAAGGGGTTGGGCCGCTCGGCGGCGGCCTCGAACTCGGGGTCGACGGCCGACATGGGGATCTTTTCGGGGCAAACATCGTGCAAGGGCACCAAGGGCAAGGACAAAATCAACTCGTCCTCAACCAGGGCCAATGCATCGAAATCACGGCTCAAGACCAAAATGTCTTCTTCCGCCTCATCGTCCAAAGCCGCCGCTGTTGCTTCATCGGCCACGAACCTAAACGACCGCTCGGCCTCAACTGTTTCCAAAACGGGGGTCAAGCAACGCTGGCATTGCATCGGCAAAGCCACAGAGGCTTTCAAGTCCAGCCAAATTTGGTCTGCGCCTCCCGATTGAGGTACAGAGCGGCCTTGCAATTGCCAAACCACGGGGCCGGCTTGCAAAACATCCCCAAATTTCTCTTCTTCTAAACGCAACCAGTCGGCGAGTGCCCCTTCACCTTGAAGGCTGAGTCCATCACGGCCAAAAGACAACACATCCAGGTGCTGAGGGTCCAATTTTTTTTCCATCCCTGCAGTGTAAGAGAATCACCTGTCCGAATTTCATCTTGGATTGTGCTTTGACAACATCTGCCTCCTCTGCCAGCCCCGCTCTCCATGCCAGTCGCCCTGTCGTGCTCGGCTCAAGCTCGCGCTACCGCCGCGAGCTGATGGAGCGCTTGCGAATTCCCTTCAGCGTGGCCACACCCGATGTGGATGAGACACCCCATGCAGGCGAAAGTCCGCGGCATTTGGCCTTGCGACTGGCTTTGGCCAAAGCCCATGCAGTTGCCCAATTGCACCCTGAAGCAGTGGTGATTGGCTCAGACCAAGTGGCCGACTTGGCTGGCCAACCTTTGGGCAAGCCCGGGGAACATGCGCGCGCGGTGCAACAGTTGCGCCAAATGCGCGGCAAAACCGTGATTTTTCAGACCGCGTTGGCCGTGGTTTGCTTGAGCACAGGCTTTGAACAAGTGGACTTGGCCGAGGTTCGGGTGGTGTTTCGCGATTTGAGCGACGAAGAGATCGAAGCCTATTTACAGGCCGAAAAACCCTACGACTGCGCTGGCAGTGCCAAAAGCGAAGGTCTGGGCATTGCTTTGTTGGAATCGATTGACAACGACGATCCGACGGCATTGGTCGGCCTGCCCCTCATTCGCACCAGCCGCATGTTGCGCCAAGCAGGAATTAAATTGCTGTGAACACCCCAACCCATCTCCCAAGCCCGCAACGAGGCCGCTTGTTGTTGGTTCCCACCCCCTTGGACTTTGGTTGCTCAGAGCAAGCCCCCATCACCCAAGTCTTGCCCGAGGCCACCTTGGCGGCTGCCGCGGGCATTCGACACTGGGTGTGTGAAAACGCCAAAACAACCCGTGCTTTTTTGAAGCGCGTCGCCGAAACGCATCCACTGGTTGCCCCTCTGCCTGAGCAAAGCATCACCGAGTTACCGCGTCATGTGCACAAAAAAGGCGACCATCAGTCGGGTTTCGACGGCAAGCCTTTGTTGGCTGCCGCTCTGCAAGGACACGATATAGGGCTGGTCAGCGAAGCGGGCATGCCGGCAGTGGCAGACCCCGGCAGCTCGGTGGTGCGCGCCGCACACGATATGGGCTTGACGGTGGTGCCGTTGGTCGGCCCCGTGTCCTTGCTGTTGGCCTTGGCGGCCAGTGGTCTCAATGGCCAAAATTTTGCGTTCGTGGGCTACTTGCCGCAAGACGCAGCTGAACGCGCCAGCCGACTGAAGCAACTCGAATCATTGGCCCAAAAAACCGGTCAGACCCAGCTTTGGATCGAAACCCCCTACCGCAACGCCGCCATGCTCAGTGGCTTGCTACAAAGTTTGCAAGCGCAAACACGTTTGGCCATTGCCAGTGGGCTGACTTTGCCTTCGGCGCAGATTCAAAGCCACACTGTGGCGCAATGGAAAAAGGGCCTGAAAGGCCCTGATGGTCACACCCCTGCTGTTTTTGCCATCGGCCCCTGAAACCCCGAGGAGCCTGATGGCATGGATGACACAGAGAGCTGTCGCCGTGTGCCAGTAAAAATGCGGGAGTGGATGCGCAAGCGAAGGCGGACACCGAGTCGGATGTCCAATTCACTGGGGATTTAGCGAAGCCCGGTGCTGTTGCGCAAGCTGCGGACCGTGCCCTCACCCACCGCTGCGCCAAAGCGCTTGACCAAACGTTCGGCCACATTTTCGCGCTGGGTGTAGTCGATCACATCGGGTGCTTTGACCACTTCGCGGGCCACACCATCGAGACTGCCCAGACTGTCGGCCAAGCCCAAGTCCACCGCTTGTTGGCCGCTCCAAAACAGGCCACTGAACATCTCAGGCGTTTCTTTGAGCCGATCGCCCCGGCCTTTTTTCACCACCTCAATGAATTGGCTGTGAATTTGGTCCAGCATGGCCTGAGCATGCTTGCGCTGCGCCTCGGTTTGTGGGCTGAAGGGGTCAAGGAAACCCTTGTTGGCGCCAGCAGTCATCAAACGGCGTTCAACGCCCAGTTTGTCCATCAAGCCGGTGAAGCCAAAGCCGTCCATCAACACACCAATGCTGCCCACGATGCTGGCTTTGTCGACATAAACTTGGTCGGCGGCCGCTGCAATGTAATAAGCCGCCGATGCGCATGACTCTTCCACCACCGCATAAATGGGCTTGTTGTGCAAAGCACGCAGACGAACAATTTCGTCGTTGATCAGACCTGCCTGAACAGGGCTGCCGCCTGGGGAGTTGATCAACAACACCAGGGCCTGTGAGCCCGGGTCTTCCAATGCCAAGCGCATGGCGGACATGACGTTTTCTGCACTGGCTTCGGTTTCAGAACCGATCTCACCCACGATAGAGACCATGGCGGTGTGCGGCAAACTGGGGTGGTTGGTGGGTGAATTCAAACTGAATCCTTGCCAAAACACCACCGCAAACAACACCAACCATGCCACGCGCAAGCCGACTTTCCAGCGGCGAGCGGACTTCTGTTCGTTCAAGGTCGCGAAAGCCAGTTGCGTGAGCGTTTGCCGGGCCCAGCTTTCATCCGGGGCAGCAGGTGAATGTGCTGCGACATCTTTGGGTTCACTGTGCGCCGGGTTGGACGTTCGGTCCTGGGGGTCTTGCATGGTCAAAATTCGAGAGGTTTTAAGTTGTAGGCAGTATGCCAGTGAACCACGCCGCCCTGTTCGGAAAGGTCTATTTTCACCAAGCCACCGCGACATGGGCCGCCAGAGCAGGCACCCGTATCGGGCTGGTAGGTGGCCCCGTGTGTGGCGCACATCAACCAACGGCCAGTGTCGTCAAAAAAACGGTCAGGCTGGTAGTCCATTTCCATGGCGACATGGGTGCATCGGTTCAGGTAGGCATGCACCTGGCCTTGGAACCGAATGGCAAATGCGCGGCAGGTTTGACCGGCATAAACAATGTCAAAGGGCACCGCTCGGCCACCATGGACCAAGTCGGCACTGTTGCACAAAGGAATCAGCGAATCCATACAGGCCCCCATTCAGGCGTGTTGTAACAACCAGTCGTGCAAGTCGCGCACGGTGTGCGCCACATGGCGTGGGTTCAACGCATGAAATGCCTCAGGCTCATGCGCCCCATAACTCACCCCCACACTGGCGCATCCGGCATTCAGCGCCATTTGCAAGTCGTGGGTGGTGTCGCCAATCATCAAGGTGCGCTCGGGCTCTGCG
>JBJOIR010000018.1:0-32297 GCA_046047055.1 Pseudomonadota bacterium
GGGCCCAGGTAGCGCAAAACCATCACGTCACCCGCTTTGATCTTGCCAGCCAAAATGGCTTCCAGTGCCGATTGCTCGTCGTCAAACACGCGGGCTGGGCCGGTGATGACCGGGTTCTTAAGGCCTGTGATTTTGGCCACAGCGCCTTCAGGCGAGAGGTTGCCTTTGAGGATGGCCAAGTGGCCTTGCTTGTACATCGCATTGTCGATGGTGTGGATGACGCTTTGCTCGGGTGGCGCGTCCGGCACGTCTTTGAGCACTTCAGCAATGGTTTGGCCAGTGATGGTGATGCAATCACCGTGCAGCAAACCAGCGTTGAGCAAAATCTTCATGACTTGCGGAATGCCGCCGGCCACATGCAGGTCCACGGCCAAGGCTTTGCCGCTCGGCTTGAGGTCGCACAACACGGGCGTGCGCTGGCGAATACGCTCAAAATCGTCGATGGTCCATTCCACACCTGCGCAATGGGCAATGGCCAAGAAGTGCAGCACCGCATTGGTCGAGCCACCGGTGGCCATGATCACGGCGACCGCGTTTTCAATCGACTTTCGAGTCACGATGTCGCGCGGCTTGATGCCTTTGCGGATGGCTTGCACCAAAACGCGGGCCGATTCTTTGGCCGAATGAACTTTTTCTTCGTGAACGTTGGCCATGGTGGAGGAGTAGGGCAAAGAGATGCCCAGTGCCTCAAAAGCCGATGACATGGTGTTGGCGGTGTACATGCCACCACACGAACCCGTGCCGGGAATGGCGCGTTTTTCAATTTCTTTCAGGTCAGTGTCGCTGAGCTTGCCAGCGGCGTTTTCGCCCACGGCTTCAAAGACGCTGACGATGTTCAAATCTTTGTTTTGGTAACGGCCCGGCAAGATGGTGCCGCCGTAAACGTAAATGGCTGGCACGTTGGCGCGCAGCATGCCCATCAAGCCACCGGGCATGTTCTTGTCACAGCCGCCCACCACCAACACGCCGTCCATCCACTGGCCTTGCACGCAGGTTTCCACGCAGTCGGCGATCACCTCACGGGACACCAGCGAATATTTCATGCCTTCGGTGCCCATGGCCATGCCGTCCGAGATGGTGGGGGTACCAAACACCTGTGCGTTGCCACCGGCTTCTTCGATGCCCTCAATGGCGGCGTCGGCCAATTTTTGCAAGCCGCTGTTGCAAGGGGTGATGGTGCTGTGGCCATTGGCCACGCCGACCATGGGTTTGACGAAATCGCCCTCTTCGTAGCCCATGGCGTAGTACATCGAGCGATTGGGGGCGCGTGATTTGCCCTCGGTGATGTTGGCGCTGCGGCTGTTGATGGGGGTGATCGGGATGATTTTGTCGCTCATGGTGGTGTCTCTGTAGATGCCCAAATGAAAGTCGCCACATTCTAACGGGCGCTTGGCCATAACGCTGTCTCTAAACAGAGGCTCCTCCAGTGCACAATCCGGGCATGCTGATCCATCCTCAAATTGACCCAGTTGCACTGCAACTGGGACCATTCGCCATTCATTGGTATGGCCTGACGTATTTGGCCGCTTTTGCTTTGTTTTATGCCTTGGGCACGCGGCGCTTGGCGCACCTGCCTTTTGCCCAGTTGCCGCAGTGGACACGCCGAGACATCGAAGACATTTTGTTTCTCGGCGTGTTGGGCGTGATTTTGGGCGGGCGCATCGGGTATTGCTTGTTTTACAAACCGCTCTATTACGCGGCCAACCCGCTGGAAATTCTGGCGGTGTGGCAAGGCGGCATGAGCTTTCATGGCGGCATGCTGGGAGTGATCGTGGCGATGGTCTGGTTTGCAAAGTCGCGCCAACGGCCTTTCTTGCAGGTCATGGACTTTGTCGCCCCCTGCGTTCCTGTGGGCTTGGCCTCAGGCCGCATCGGTAACTTCATCAATGGCGAACTGTGGGGGCGCGTGGCCGACCCTTCTTTGCCTTGGGCAATGGTGTTTCCAGGGGCGGGTGGAATGGCCCGTCACCCTTCTCAGATTTACCAGTTTTTGTTAGAGGGCCTGTTGCTGTTTGTATTGCTCTGGCTTTATGCCCGCAAGCCTCGCGCAGAAGGCCAAGTTGGCGCGGTATTTTTGCTGGGCTATGGCTTTTTCAGGTTTGTGGCTGAGTACTTCCGCGAGCCCGATGCGCACTTGGGCTTGCTCAGCTTGGGCATGAGCATGGGGCAGTGGCTGTGTGTGCCGATGGTGCTGGGCGGAGCCCTGCTTTGGCTTTGGGCCGGTCGCCGATCAACCTGACGGTCAGCCATCTTCAGGTCTAAGTGAGGGCCTGGGGGCATGAAAGCTTGATTTAAGCCTGCCTCAACGGTCTAGGGCCAAGACCGTGCTTTCTTTGATTTCTTCTATCACGACATAACTGTTTGACTGGGCAGCCACCGGAATTTTGTTCAAGGCGAGAATTCTCGTTTTCACCCATTGATCAGAGCTGCCCGATACCCGGTGGCTTTCCAGCACCTCGGGCATCAGGATCACTTTTCGGCGAGCTGCTTCAAAAAATGGGGGTGATTTGGGGCCCATGTGATCTCAGGCCGCCTGTAATCTTCGCGTTTTTGCCATTCAAAGCAGGGGTTTTTGGGTTCTTCAGCAGTTCTGTGCGTCTCACTTTATGATGCGTGTCACCAATAACGAGGAGACATTTCATGACCATTCAGTTTGACGCACAACAACGCCGTGACTTTTTGAAAAATCTGGCCGCCATGAGCGCCAGCGTTCCCTTGTGGGCCCAAGCACAAAGCACTTGGCCCAGCAAGCCTGTCACGATGGTGGTGCCTTTTCCAGCGGGTGGCGGCACCGATGCGTTTGCACGGCCCATGTCAGCACAGTTTTCTAAGCTCACGGGCAAGCAACTCATCATTGACAACCGCGGTGGGGCAGGGGGCACCTTGGGCGCAGGGGTGGCAGCCAAATCTGCACCCGATGGCTACACCTTGTTCATGGGCGCTGTTCACCACACCATCGCGCCCAGCATGTACCCCAAGTTGGACTACGACTTGGAGCGAGATTTGGTGCCCTTGATTCAAGTGGCCAGCGTGCCACAGGTTTTGGTGGTCAATCCCAAAAAAGTGCCCGTTGCTGACTTCAAAGCCTTTGTCGACATGGTCAAAAAGAACCCTGGTCGCCTCAATTACGGCTCGGCTGGTGGCGGCACCTCGCACCATTTGGCGGGTGAGTTGTTCAAGTTGCAAACCCAAACCTTCATCACCCACATCCCCTACCGCGGTGCTGGCCCAGCTTTGCAAGACCTGATCGCGGGCAATGTGGATGTGATGTTTGACGGGCTGGGCTCTTCTGCTGCGCACATCAAGGGGGGCCGCATCAAAGCGCTGATGGTCTCGGGCAGCAAACGCAATGCGGCTTTTCCAGACGTGCCTTGCTCAGCCGAGTTGGGCTTGCCCGATTACACCGTGTCCACTTGGTACGGCGTCTGGGCACCCAAAGGCACGCCCGCCGATGCGCAGGCACGCGCCATCGAAGAGATTCGTCGCTCTTGTCAGACCGATGAAGCCAAAGCGGTGTGGGCCAATCAGGGCGCTGAGTTTCCCAACCTGACCACCACCCAGTTTGAGGCCTTCATCAAGAAAGAGCTGACCAAGTGGGCGCAAGTGGTGAAGGCGTCCGGGGCCAAACTCGACTGATCCCGATCACCGACTGCCAGAGCCCTCGTCGGGCTCTTGTCTTTTCTTGATATTGAAACCATGACCCAAAACAATTTGTTTTCGGCCCTGCGGGCTGCTTTTCCAAAAGACATGACGGCGACCGCTGTCGAAACGGACGAGGGCCTGTGCTACTCCTGGCAGGACATGGACCGCGCCACCGCCATGATGGCCAACTTGTTGCAGTCGCTGGCCTTGCCCGAGGGCAGTCGCATAGCTGTCCAGGTCGAAAAATCGGTCGAAGCGATGATGCTGTACTTGGCCACCTTGCGTGCCGGGTATGTGTTTTTGCCACTCAACACCGCCTACCAAAGTGCCGAAATGGAGTATTTCATTGAAAACGCCGAACCGGCTGTGGTGGTCTGCGGCAGCGCGCAATTTGGCTGGGTCAGCAAGATCGCCTTCAAGGCGGGCACGCAACATGTCTTCACGCTGAACGACGACCGCACCGGCAGCTTGCTCGACCGGGCTGTGCACCACAGCGACCGGCATCAGATTGCAACCCGCAAGGCCGATGACTTGGCTGCTATTTTGTACACCAGCGGCACCACCGGTCGCAGCAAAGGCGCCATGTTGACGCACGGCAACATGCTCAGCAATGCCCTCACGCTCAAAGACTATTGGGGCTGGACCACCACTGGCGGGCCCGAGGGGCGTGGCGATGTGCTGATTCATGCCTTGCCCATCTTCCATGTGCACGGTTTGTTCGTGGCCATTCATGGGGCCTTGATCAACGGCAGCAAGATGATCTGGCTGTCTAAATTCGATCCCAAGCGGGTCATCGCCCGCATGCCCGAGGCGACGGTTTTCATGGGGGTGCCGACCCTGTATGTGCGCATGTTGGCCGAGCCTTCATTGACGCCAGCGGCTGTGCAGTCCATGCGTTTGTTCATTGCGGGTTCTGCCCCCTTGTTGATCGAAACCTTCCACGAATGGCAAGTGCGCACCGGGCACACCATCTTGGAGCGCTATGGCATGAGCGAGACCGCCATGTTGACCTCGAACCCGTACGCTGCAGACCCGCGCTTCGGCCATCAGACCGAGCGTCGCGGCGGCACCGTGGGTTTTCCGTTGCCCGGTGTGCAACTGCGAGTGCGAGGCGATGGCGGGCGCGATGTTCCGGTCAACGACATTGGGGGCATCGAAGTCAAAGGCCCCAACGTCTTCAAGGGCTATTGGCGCATGCCCGAAAAGACAGCCGAAGAATTCACCGCGGACGGTTTCTTCAAAACTGGCGATGTGGGCAAGATGGATGACAAAGGCTATGTGACCATCGTCGGCCGCAGCAAAGATTTGATCATCAGCGGGGGCTACAACGTCTACCCGGCCGAAATCGAGGGCTACATCAACGACATGAAGGGGGTGGCCGAAAGTGCGGTGGTGGGCGTGCCGCATCCTGATTTTGGTGAGGTCGGGGTTGCCGTGATCACCACCAAACCGGGTGCCACAGTCAAGGCCGAGGCGGTATTGGCCGAATTGAAGGCCCAGTTGGCCAATTTCAAAATTCCCAAGCGCGGCTTTGTGGTGGCCGAGTTGCCACGCAACACCATGGGCAAAGTGCAAAAAAATCTGCTGCGCGAGCAATACAAAACGCTCTTTGCCAGCTGACCCTGAGTTCGCCCTTTTGCAAGGGCGATTTCTTTGGGGCCCTGTCAAAGGCCCGATGTTTAAGACGTCATGGGTTGGCCCTCAAGCCCCCGCCCATGCCGCTTGCACAGTTTCAGCCTCGGTCACTGAATGATTTCAGCGCAGCACCAACACCGGTGTGTGAGAGTGGGTCAGCACTTGTTGCGTTTCGCTGCCCAGCAACAACCGTTTGATGCCCTTGCGCCCGTGTGAGGCCATCACGATCAAATCGGCTTTGTGCTTTTTGGCCGTCGCAATGATGGCATCGGAGACCACGTCCGACTTCACCGCCACCCCCTTACAAACCACGCCTTTGGATTTGGCGGATTTGGCCACCGTGGCCAGTTGGCTCTCGGCTGCCGCGGCCCATTGGCTTTCGACACGCGAAATTTCTTCGGCTGAGAGAGGAATGCTGCCCTCAAAATAGGCCTGCGGGTAGCGCGGCACCACTTTCAGCGCCACCATTTCTGCCCCGCAAGTAGCCGCCAATTGAATGGCGCTGGAGACGGCCTTCTTTGAAAGAGGGGATCCGTCGGTGGCGACAAGGATTTTTTGGTACATAACATGCTCCTGAGGGTGAAAAGATCTTCAGCTTAGGGTTTCCAAGTGCTTTGTCACTTGATGCATGTCAAGCTTTTGTAGGGTTAACTGTCGTATCTTCGGGGCATGACTCAAGTCAATGTGCTGTCATCCCAACCCCATTCTCTAGCTGCCCCCCTGTGTGAGCCGGTGACTTTGTCCGTGCACGATGAAGAACGCCTACGTTTGCTGGACTCGCCAGAGGAGTGGGCTGAATTCAGCCACCCCGACGCCATGACCGAGGGAGGTTGGAGCTCGAGTGTGGTGTTTGAAGGCATGCATTGCGCGGCTTGCGCCATCAGTATCGAGGACGTTTTAAGGGCGGTGCCGGGGGTCAGCACGGTCCAAATCAGTTCGGCCAGCCACCGCGGAAAAATCACTTGGTCTCCAGATCAAACGCGTCCTTCTGAGTGGATGCGTTCGGTCGAGCGATTGGGTTACAAGGCGTTGCCCGCCAACGATGCCCATGCGCATGAAAGGCGTCGACAAGAAGCGCGCCGCATGCTTTGGCGTTTGGCTGTGGCGGCCATGGGCATGATGCAAGTGATGATGTACGCCACGCCGGCTTATCTCTCGGCACCCGGCGACATATCAGACGAGGCCATGCATTTGCTGCGCTGGGCGTCTTGGGTGCTGTCATTGCCGGTGATGTTCTTTTCGTGTACGCCCTTTTTGGGCAACGCTTGGCGCGATTTGCGTGAGCGTCAAATTAGCATGGACTTGCCCGTAGCTTTGGGCATGGTGGTGACTTTTGTGGTCAGCAGTCTGGGCACCTTTGAGCCCGATGGGCCGTTTGGTGCCGAAGTTTATTTCGACTCGCTGACCATGTTTGTGTTCTTTTTGCTGATGGGGCGTTGGTTGGAGTTGCGCTTGAGAGACCGCACTGCTGGCGCCCTCGAGGCTGTGCTGAACCGACTGCCTGACAGCGTTCGCAGGCGCAAGGTGGGTGGCGGCTGGGAACATGTGTCGATTCGCCGATTGGCTGTTGGTGACGTGATAGAGGTGATGCCCGGCCAAGCCTTTGCAGGCGATGGGCAGCTGCTTTCAGGGCAAACCCAAGTGGACGAAGCCTTGTTGACGGGGGAGTCTCTGCCACTTCCAAGACAAGCTGGAGACCGGGTGATTGCGGGCAGCCACAACTTGAGTGGAACGGTTGAGGTCCGCATTGAACAAGTCGGAACGGCGACGCGTTACGCACAAATCGTGGCGCTGATGGAAAGTGCATCGGTGTCTAAACCCTCCATGGCCTTGTTGGTCGACCGCTGGGCCAAGCCATTTTTGGTGGCCGTTTTGTTGGCCTCCTTGGCATCGGCCGTTTATTGGTGGCCGACAGATCCCGCCCGCGCATTGATGGTCAGTGTGGCCGTGTTGATCGTCACCTGCCCGTGTGCCTTGTCTTTGGCCACACCGGCGGCCATGTTGGCCACAGCCGGCGCGTTGGCGCGCAGCGGGGTACTCGTCCGGCGACTTGAGGCCCTGCAAAACTTGGCGTCGATTGACACGGTTATTTTTGACAAGACGGGCACCCTCACGCGTGATGCGTTTCAGGTTGTCACCACCCACACCCGACCCGGGGTCAACACCGCTCAAGCTTTGCAGTGGGCATCGAGCTTGGCGAGACATTCTTTGCATCCAGTTTCGCGAGCCCTGTGGTCAGAGGCGCGTCGGCAAGCGCAGACACCCGAGCAAATGCGCGCTTTAGAGGGGCTGTTGGCCCAAGAGGTGTTGGAACAAACAGGGCAGGGTCTTCAGGGGGTTTTATCTCCATCAGGACAAGACAGACTGCCGTTGCGTTTGGGGTCGGCAGCGTTTTGCGATGCCCCTGCATTCGGCGGTCAAAACCTTCAGGTCAGCCTGTCCGATGCGCAAGGTTGGCTCGCAACGTTTGAGCTGGCCGAAGAAGTGAGGCCCGAGGCCTCCGGTGTTGTGGCCGCCCTGAAAAGCTTGGGTCTGACCGTCAAGATATTGTCGGGTGACGGCCCCAATGCAGTCCACAAAGTTGCGCATGAGGTTGGTATTGACGATGCACGCAGCGGTTGCCAACCGCAAGACAAATTGCAGGCTCTCACGGATTGGCAAGCGCAAGGTCACCGAGTGGCCATGGTCGGTGATGGTCTGAACGACGGACCTGTGCTGGCTGGATCAGATGTGTCTTTTGCATTGGGGCAAGCTGTGCCGCTGGCCCAGTCCAAAGCAGACTTTGTGTTGATGTCTGGCCACCTGGACGCTGTGGTCAGCACCGTTTTGCACAGCCGACAAACTTTGCGCGTGGTCAAGCAAAACCTGCTGTGGGCTGCTGTGTACAACGCCGCATGCGTTCCTTTGGCCCTGATGGGCTGGTTGCCCGCTTGGGCTGCGGGCCTCGGCATGGCAATGAGTTCGCTGTTGGTTGTGTTGAATGCCTTGCGTTTGGCCAAAGCCCAGCCAGCTTTTTTATTGAATCCAAATTAATTCATTTTTGTACCGCCTCATTCATCGGACCTGCCCATGGACATTCTTTATCTCCTCATTCCTTTGTCGGTGGCCCTTGTGTTTTGCATCTTGGGCGGGCTGTGGTGGGCCATTCACCGAGGCCAATTTGAAGATATTGAGGCAGAAGGTGATCGAATTTTGAGAAACGATTGATTTTGATCAAGTGTGACAGACCGCTCTGAGTTCAAACTCACAACCAGTAATTAAAAAGAAGAGGTGGAAATGAAATTTACCAATATGCAGGCGACTACTTACAACGATACCGTTGTCAGGCAATTCGCCATCATGACGGTGGTTTGGGGTGTGGTGGGCATGCTGGTCGGCGTGATCATTGCGGCTCAGCTGACCTGGCCTGAATTGAACTTTGGAGTTTCGTGGCTCAGTTATGGCCGTTTGCGTCCACTGCACACCAACGCAGTGATTTTTGCATTTGGCGGTTGCGGTTTGTTCGCGGCAGCCTACTACGTGGTTCAACGCACGTGTAACGTCCGTTTGTTCAATGACAAGTTGGCTGCCTTTACCTTTTGGGGATGGCAGGCTGTAATTGTTTTGGCAGCTATTTCATTGCCATTGGGTTTTACGCAGAGTCGCGAATATGCTGAACTCATTTGGCCCATTGATCTTTTGATCGCATTGGTCTGGGTGGCTTTTGCTGTCGTTTTCTTTGGCACGATTGGCACGCGTAAAGTGCGTCACATTTATGTGGCGAACTGGTTCTTTGGCGCTTTCATCATTGCCGTAGCGCTGCTGCACATTGTCAATAACGTCCAACTGCCAACCAGTCTGACCCATTCCTACTCTGTTTATGCCGGTGTGCAAGATGCCATGGTGCAGTGGTGGTATGGCCACAACGCCGTGGGCTTCTTCTTGACCGCAGGCTTCTTGGGCATGATGTATTACTTCATTCCCAAGCAGGCCGAGCGCCCCGTTTACTCGTATCGCCTGTCGATCGTGCACTTTTGGGCCCTGATCTTTACTTACATGTGGGCGGGTCCGCACCACCTGCACTACACCGCGCTGCCGGACTGGACCCAATCGATTGGCATGGTCTTCTCGCTGATCCTCTTGGCTCCGAGCTGGGGCGGCATGATCAACGGCATCATGACCCTGTCAGGCGCATGGCACAAACTGCGCGATGACCCGATCCTCCGCTTCTTGATCGTGTCCTTGTCGTTCTATGGCATGTCGACCTTCGAAGGTCCCATGATGTCCATCAAGACAGTCAACGCCTTGTCGCACTACACCGACTGGACCGTGGGCCACGTGCACTCAGGGGCTTTGGGCTGGGTAGGTTTGGTGACCATGGGCTCGATGTACTACCTGATTCCTCGTCTGTTTGGTCAGAAAAAGATGTACAGCGTCAAAGCCATTGAGCTGCACTTTTGGACGGCCACCATCGGTATCGTGATCTACATCGCCGCCATGTGGATTGCCGGTGTGATGCAGGGCCTGATGTGGCGTGCCATTAACGCTGATGGCACTTTGACTTATACCTTTGTCGAATCTGTTAAGGCGACCTTCCCGTTCTATGTTTTGCGTTTGTTGGGTGGTCTTCTTTACTTGAGCGGCATGTTGGTCATGCTGTGGAACACGATCAAGACCGCCACCCAAGGTCGCTCGGTTGAAGTTCAGATTCCCAGCTTGACGGCCCACGCCTGAGGAGAAATAGTAAATGGCTCAAAACCAAAAATCGGGCGGTCTCTCCCACGAAAAAATCGAGACCAATAACTTTTTGATGATCGTTCTGATTCTGATCGTGTTGCTGGTAGGCGGCATGGTTGAGATTGTTCCTTTGTTTTTCCAAAAATCCACCACCCAGCCGATTGAGGGCCTCAAGCCCTACACCGCTCTGCAAGTGGTTGGGCGTGACGTGTATGTCCGTGAAGGTTGCTACAACTGCCACTCGCAGATGATTCGACCGTTTCGTGCTGAGACATTGCGATATGGTCCTTATTCTGTCGCCGGTGAATTCGTCTATGACCACCCATTTCAGTGGGGTTCAAAGCGCACGGGTCCGGATTTGGCCCGTGTCGGCGGTCGTTACAGCGATGAATGGCATCGCATCCACTTGAACAATCCCCGAGACGTGGTGCCCGAGTCCAACATGCCTGCATATCCTTGGTTGGAGAAAAATCAAGCAGATGCCAAGAGTGTGTCTTCGCACATGGCGGCACTGCGGACATTGGGTGCACCTTACAGCGATGAGGAAATTTCAAAAGCACCTGAAGAGGTTAAAGGTAAATCAGAGCTGGATGCTGTGATCGCTTACCTCCAAGTCTTAGGTATTCACCGCAAATAAACGGAGCTCAGCATGGACATCAACCTTCTTCGCTCCATCGTGACCGTGCTCACCTTTGCCATCTTTATAGGCATTGTGTGGTGGGCCATGTCACGCCGGAACCAGGCCCATTTTGACGAAGCCGCGCAGTTGCCGTTTCGTCAGGACGACTGAATTGTCCTCAGCCCCAAAAAAATCAAAGGAACCAAAATGAGTGACTTCATCAGCAATTTCTGGCACTTGTATGTGGCCGGCATCACGCTGGTCAGCATCATTGCCTGCCTGATCCTTCTGTGGTTCAGCGGCAAAGCCAAAGCCATGACGGCCAATGACAACACCACCGGCCACGTTTGGGACGGTGATTTGCGCGAAATGAACAATCCGCTGCCACGTTGGTGGGTGGGCTTGTTCATCATCACCATCATTTTTGCATTCGTTTACTTGGCGATGTACCCCGGTGTTGGCAACTTGGCTGGCAAATTTGGCTGGACTTCGGCTGGCCAATACGATGCCGAAGTGGCCAAAGCCAATGCCGAAGTGGCCCCTTTGTATGCCAAGTTTTCGGGCATGCTGCCTGAAGAGGTGGCCAAAGACCCGCAAGCACAAGCCATTGGCGACCGCTTGTTCATGAACAATTGCGCACAGTGTCACGGCTCGGATGCACGCGGCAGCAAAGGTTTCCCAAACTTGGCTGACTCTGATTGGTTGTACGGCGGTACGCCTGAGTTGATCAAGGCCACCTTGACACAAGGCCGTAACGGCAACATGCCCCCCATGGCAGCTGCCGTGGGCACACCCGAAGATGTGCGCAACGTGGCGCACTATGTGCTCAGCTTGTCGGGCAGCCCGCACGATTCGCTGCGTGCCTCATTGGGTAAATCCAAGTTTGGTGCCTGCGCCGCATGTCATGGCATGGACGGGAAGGGCAACCACGCTGTGGGCGCCCCTAACTTAACCGACGACATCTGGTTGCATGGATGGGGTGAAAACGCCATCGTGAACATCGTGACCAATGGCAAATCCAACCAAATGCCGGCCCAGGCCAGCAAGCTGACCGAAGGCCAGATCCATGTGTTGGCGTCCTATGTCTGGGGCTTGTCCAATCGAAATGTGGCCGCCAGTAAATAAGGTTCTGTGATTGCACACCCCATGAATTCAGGACACCTGCACCAGGTGGCTTGTGGTTTTTACAAGGTCTGAGTTTTGAATTCCCAAGAAAATCCACCCCGCAAGGTCGTGCCCATCGTCCCGGTGAGCGAGCACGCCGGATCTGGGGACGATGTGCAAATGGTGTCGCTGTATGAAGCGACCAAGAAGATCTATCCACGTACGGTGCAAGGTATCTTTGCCAAATGGCGCTGGATCATGGTGGTGCTGACGCAGTTGGTTTTTTATGGCTTGCCTTGGCTTGAGTGGGGCCAGCGACAAGCCGTGCTTTTTGACTTAGGTGCGCGCCGCTTTTATATATTTGGATTGGTCCTTTATCCGCAGGACTTTATTTATCTGACCGCGATCTTGGTGATCTCGGCCTTTTCGTTGTTTTTGTTCACTGCCATTGCAGGTCGTTTGTGGTGTGGTTATGCGTGCCCACAAACGGTGTACAGCGAAATCTTCATGTGGGTCGAGCGCAAGATTGAAGGCGACCGCAGCGCTCGCATTCGTCTTGATGGCGAAAGCATGTCCCTCGAAAAGCTCTTTAAGAAAGTCTACAAACACATTTTTTGGCTTGCCATTGCCATGTGGACCGGCTTTACTTTTGTGGGTTACTTCACGCCCATCCAAAGTTTGGGCATGTCGTTCTTCTTGGGCAATATGGGCTCGTGGGAAGTGTTTTGGGTGTTCTTTTATGCTTTTGCCACCTATGGCAACGCTGGCTTCATGCGCGAGCAGGTTTGCAAATACATGTGTCCTTACGCACGCTTTCAAAGCGCCATGTTCGACAAAGACACCCTGATCGTGACCTACGACACGGCACGCGGCGAGCCGCGTGGCGCGCGCTCCAAAAAGGCAGACCCTGCCAGCTTGAATTTGGGCGCCTGTGTGGATTGCACCCTGTGCGTCCAAGTTTGTCCCACGGGCATCGACATCCGCAATGGTTTGCAATACGAGTGCATTGGTTGCGGTGCATGTGCCGATGTCTGTGACACCGTCATGGACAAAGTGGGCTACCCCAGAGGGTTGGTCAAATACTCGACCGAGCACGCGTTGAAGAACGGCTGGACTCAGCAGCAAACGCTGCGGCACGTGTTCCGTCCCCGCGTGTTGATTTACATGGCTATTTTGTTGGTGGTGGTGGCCGCCTTGTTCACCAGTTTGGGGTTGCGCAAACCGTTCAAGGTGGATGTGGTGCGTGACCGAGCTGCGCTGGCCCGCATCGTTTCGGGTGGCAATATTGAAAACGTGTACCGTTTGCAGATCATGAACGCGGCCGAAACGCCTATGAATTTCCGGCTCTCAGCCTCTGGCTTGCCCGGCCTGACATTGGTGACCAACAGTGATGTGCAAGTGGCGTCCACCGAGTCGCTGTGGGTCTCGGTCAGGTTGCAGTTGCCGTATGATGCGGCGCCTTCTGGCTCTCACCCAATTTTGTTCACCATTCAATCCCTTCAGGCGGGGGGCGAGGTTCAAGCTGAGTTGCAAGAAAAGTCGGTATTCCTGGTGCCTCGTTGAGATTTTTATCAAAGGTTCAGCATGTCCAATTCCTCCTTAAGTCAGCGTCCTTGGTGGTCCTTTGGACACCTTTGGTTGGTGATTGCCGGACCCTTGGTGGTGGTCGTGGCGTCTTTCATCACTTTTTATTTGGCCGCGAATGGGCAAGACCCGGTGTTGAGCAAATCGACGGCAGAGGTGAGGGCAGACGCGCCGGATACATTGACCACCTTGGCGCCGGCCATGCAAGCCCGTAACCACGCAGCAACAGGGACCTTGCCTGTTCCTGAATCAAAAAAATAAAACCCAGATTGGGCAGAAGGAGACGGTATGTTGGCGAAAAGACTGATGTGGATTGCATGGCCTGCATTTTTGGTCGCTGGCTTGCTCGAAATACTGGTGTTTGGTTTGGTCGACCCGCAAGATTTGCAGTGGTTTGGTCACCCCCTGGCACTTTCACGGCAAGGCGTTTACACCTTGGCGTTTTTTGCTTTTTGGACTTTGACGATGTTGTCGAGTGGCCTGACCACACTTTTGTCGATGTCGCCGTTTGAAGTCAACCGATGCCCCGTATCGCCTGAGCAACGACCTGCAGAGTGTGCCCGTCAAGAGGGCTGCTGTTGAATTTTTTGACAGTGACATCTCGGCGCTGAATTGGAGCCAAGATCAGCGCAGCAGGGTCAGTTCAGACCCATATCAGGCTCAGTGGCACTGAGGGTTATTGACCAGCCGTTGCAGGCTTTCGGTGTTCAAAATGCGAACATGCCGTTGTTTGACTTCAACAATGCCGTCTTCCACAAATTTAGAAAAAGTGCGGCTCACGGTTTCAAGCTTCAGACCCAAGTAGCTGCCAATTTCTTCGCGCGTCATGCGCAAGACCAACTCAGACTGTGAGAAACCACGGGCGTGCAAGCGTTGAACCAAGTTCAACAAGAACGCCGCCAAACGCTCTTCGGCCCGCATGCTGCCCAAAAGCAGCATGACACCGTGCTCACGCACGATTTCTCGGCTCATGATTTTGTGCACATGGTGTTGCAGTGCGGTCACTTCGCGCGAAATTTCTTCAATCCGGTCAAAGGGCATGACACACACTTCGGCATCTTCTAGAGCGACGGCATCGCAGGTGTGCTGGTCATTGACGATGCCATCCAGACCAATGATTTCACCCGCCATTTGAAAGCCAGTGACTTGATCGCGGCCGTCTTCGGTTGCTAAACAAGTCTTGAAAAAACCGGTGCGAATGGCGTAGAGCGAGGTGAATTTTTCACCGTTCGTGAACAGGGTCTCACCGCGTTTGATTTTGCGGCGCACGGCAACCAGGTCGTCCAGACGGGTTAAATCTTGGTCGGACAGTCCCACTGGCATGCACAACTCTCGCAGGTTGCAGTTGGAGCAGGCGACTTTGATGGCTTGGGGATTCATTTTCGTTATCTCATGGGGAAGCGTCAGCTTTGCCTTGGATCAAACCCAAAGCATAAACCTAAAAAATCGCCTCGAATTGATAAATACGAAGTCGAACCCGAAAAAGCAAAAAACCCTTTATTTATTTGACGTGAGTCAATGCCCATGGTTCGCTGAGCAGGCACATTCAGACCATTGTTCTGAAGACGATTGAATTAAGGGGCTGCCCGATGGCTGTCATGACTCCCGAATTACTGACACGTTTCGATGTGCCTGGACCTCGTTATACCTCATACCCCACCGCTGACCGTTTTGTTGAGGCCTTTGGTGAGAAGGAGTATGTGGAGGCGCTTTCAGTGCGCCAAGCGGGGGGCGTGGGCAAACCAATGCCCCTTTCTTTGTATGTGCATATCCCATTTTGCGAGTCGCTTTGTTACTACTGTGCCTGCAACAAAATCATCACCAAACACAAAGAACGTGCCAGCGATTACTTGCGGTATTTGGGCAAGGAGATGGCGTTACACACTGGCCTCATCGGGCGCGGTCAAGCGGTCAGCCAATTGCACTTGGGCGGCGGCACGCCCACGTTCATGAGCGACGAGGAACTGCGTCAACTGATGAGCCTGTTGCGTGTGCATTTTGAATTTGTACCGGGGGGCGAATACTCGGTTGAAGTGGATCCGCGCACGGTGGATGAAAACCGATTGGCGGTGCTGGCCGAGTTGGGCTTCAATCGCTTGAGTTTTGGAGTTCAAGACTTTGATCCGGCCGTGCAAAAAGCGGTGCACCGCATGCAACCGGCCGAACAGGTTTTTGCGCTGGTCGCTTCGGCCAGACGCTTGGGTTTTGAGTCAGTCAATGTTGATTTGATTTACGGTTTGCCTTTGCAAACCCAAGCCTCTTTTGACCGAACCTTGGCACAGGTGAATGAATTGCGTCCGGATCGCATCGCTCTGTATGCCTACGCGCATTTGCCAGAACGCTTCAAGCCACAACGGCGCATTCATGCCGAAGAGCTGCCGAACGGAAACGACAAAGTGGCCATGTTGTCGCGTTCGCTGGATGCATTGACGCAAGCAGGCTATGTGTACATCGGCATGGACCATTTCGCCTTGCCCGATGACGCCTTGGCCGTAGCCAAGAGGCAAGGGCGGTTGCACCGCAATTTTCAGGGCTACAGCACGCAGGCCGATTGCGACTTGATTGCATTGGGCGTGTCATCGATTGGTCGCATTGGCTCAACTTACAGCCAAAACGCCAAGACCATGGAGGCGTATTGCGACTTGCTCGACCGTGGGCATTTCCCTGTTGAGCGAGGGCTTCATTTGAACCGAGACGATCTGGTTCGCCGTGCGGTCATCATGGCGCTGATGTGCCAAGGTCATCTGGAATTTGAGGCCATCAATTTGGCGTGGTTGATCGACTTCAAAACGATGTTTGCCCATGAAATGGCGCAGCTCGAAGACATGCAGGCCCAAGGCTTGGTGCAACTCCACGATGCGGGCATACAGGTCACCGCGATGGGCTGGTTTTTTGTGCGGGGTGTGGCGATGGTGTTTGACCGTCATCTGCAGACCGATCGCAACCGCAATCGATTTTCAAAAATCATTTGATCAGCTGCATGGTGGCCAGTCGCCTGCCGGTGGCATGCGAATCGTTGACAATGGGGTCGACGGTATTTCAATAATTACTTCATGCAAAGTTCTTTGGCCATCACGGCCTTGATGATGGGCATTCTGGGTGGGCCGCATTGCATTGCCATGTGTGGTGCCGCCTGTGCCGGATTGGGCCAGGCTGCGGGTGAGCGGCGTGGTCAAGCGCTGTTGGCTTTCCAATTGGGTCGCCTTCTGGGTTATTCGTTGCTGGGAGCTTTGGCGGCGGCCAGTGTGCAGGGCTTGGGTTGGTTGACCACGCAATCTGCGGCCATTCGCCCGGCTTGGACTTTGCTGCATCTGGCTGCGCTCGCGTTGGGCTTGTTGCTCATGTTTCAGGCTCACCAGCCGGTTTGGCTCGATGGTGCGGCTCGGGGCTTGTGGGCGCGTATTCGGACTTTCAATGCGCGCTGGGGCCGCGCAGCCCCTTGGATGGTGGGGGGGCTTTGGGCTTTCATGCCTTGCGGGCTGCTTTATTCTGCCTTGATGGTGGCCGCATTGACCAGCCGTCCTTTAGATGGCGCCATGACGATGGCCTTGTTTGCATTGGGCAGCAGCATCAGCTTGTGGGCTGGCCCATGGTTGTTTTTGCGTCTGCAAACATGGGGCGATGGCACATGGGGCATGCGCGTTGCAGGCTTTGCACTCGCAGCGGTTTCGGTCTGGGCCTTGTGGATGGGTTTGGTCCACGACCAAGCCCCATGGTGCATTACGCCTTCCGCATAACCCCTTCCGCACAACCTCTTCTGCACAAACCCGACAACATAACCGAGGTAGCGTAAGCCCAGCTGCTTAACCCAGCAGCTTAGCCCGCCACACCTTTGTAAAGCATGTAAGCCGCCAACAGGTAAAGCACGCTGGCGAACACGCGTTTGAGTTGTTTGACAGGCAATTTATGGGCGGTTGCCGCACCCAACGGGGCCATCAAGACACTGCAAGTGGCAATCACCACCAATGCGGGTAACCACAGGTAGCCAAAACTGTATTCGGGCAAGTTTTGCACGCCTTGCCCACTGACCACATAGCCGGCCACGTTGGCCAAGGCAATCGGAAAGCCCAATGCAGCGCTGGTGGCCACGGCATTGTGAATGGCCACGTTGCACCAAGCCATGAAGGGGACGCTGATGAAACCGCCACCCGCACCCACCAAGCCAGACAGCAAGCCAATCAAGCCGCCTGCGCCCAGCAACCCCGTGAAGCCAGGAACCTGACGGGTTGGGGCTGGTTTTTTATCGAGAAACATTTGTGTCGCCGAGAAACCGACAAACACGGCAAAAAACAGAGCCAAGTAAGTGCCTTTTGCAAAAGCAAAAATCGCCATGCTGCCCAATAAACTGCCCATCACAATGCCGGGAGCCAACCCCTTCACCAAGTCCCAGCGGACGGCTTTTTTCTTGTGGTGCGCTCGGACGCTCGACACCGAGGTGAAGATGATGGTGGCCATGGATGTGGCAATGGCCATCTTGACCGCCAAATCTGGACCCACCCCGCGAGCACCCAACAGATAGGTCAAAAATGGCACCATGATCATGCCGCCGCCAATGCCCAACAAGCCGGCCAAAAAGCCGGTGCACAGGCCCAAAACAGCCAATTCGGCCAACAACAAGGGTTCGATGATCATGAAGGGGGAGGAGCGACGGGTAAAAGAGAAGGTGTCTGCGAGTGCCACCGGACCGGCATCCTGAACCGGGGTTCAGGTGGGCGAGGGCAGACTGGCGTTGGGTTCATCTGACGCGAGACGATCACGCTCACCAGCCGATGTACCAAGCCCGGGCTCTAAGAGCATTGGTTCAAGGAAATATAAAGCCCGGCATGCACCGCAGACGGGGCCATTGTAGGACTTTATTTCAACCCTGTGCTGCAACAGGGCGGCTTAGATCAACTGACCGTCTTGCTCCAAAACATGGTCCAGACGTTTGAGCAATTGGGCCAAACGCTGTTGTGATTCTGACGAGATGTCGGCAGCGGCAATTGGGGCGGAGGCCGGTGCTGCGGGGACTTCGGCGCATTCAAAAGCCACGTTCAGTGCTGCCAGCACCGCAATGCGGTCGCGGGCTTTGATTTTTCCGGCATCGCGAATTTTGCACATGGCCTCATCAACTTTGCTGACCGCAGCCAAGAGGCGCTCTTCGCCACCTTCGGGGCAACCCAAAATGTAGCTCTGGCCCATGATCTGGACGTCCAATTGTTTGTTGCTCATGCGGAGGCCTCGGGTGATGCAGGGGCAGATGCGGGCAGGCGCTCAATTAAGGCATCTACCCGGGCTCTGGCCGCAGCCAGACGGGACTTGAGCTGGTCGCGTTCGAGCGTCAGCACCTGCACTTGCTGGGCCAGCAAAGCGTTGGTTCGTTGCAGCTCTTCGTGGCGCAGCAACAAATGATCTACACGCTCGGCAATTTGATCAATGGTGTCGGAATGGGCCATGTCTGACAAAGGAAAAGTGGTCACACATTGTAGAGGCTAGCGCCATTTTGTAGGCTGCCAGACAGCTTGCGGCCTAAAATGGCATCTGTTGGTGCTCGCGCAGCCGGTTCATGGCACGCAGTTCAACGGGAAGCAGGAGGGAAAAGCCACCACGGCCCACCTAACCTGCGCTGCCCCCGCAACGGTAAGCAGACGGGTTTTTGCTCATGCAAAACCCCGCTTTCATCTCAAACCACTGGTCGCCCTGAAACAGGCTCCGGGAAGGTGATGAAGGTCGCATCTGTCAGCCCGGATACCGGCCAACAAGGTGACCTGTCGCAAGACGGGTTGTAAAGCCCATGCACTGTCGGGGAAGGCGGTGAGGGCGCTTTGTTTGGTTGTCTCTGATGAAAAATCGTTCTAATCGTGCGCGAGCGTACTCGCCTGCACTTTCCGTTTTGTCACTGGCCTTGGCTGCAACAGTGCAGGCGCAGGGCATTGAAATCGACCCGGTGGTGATCTCCGCTTCGCGCATGGAGCAGCCGCTATCGCAAGTGCTCTCGGCCGTTTCTGTGATCACGCGCGCAGAGATTGAAAAGTCGCAAGCACCGACATTGGCTGATTTGCTGCAAGGCGAAGCTGGTTTTGAATTCAGTCGCAATGGGGGGCCGGGAACGACAACTTCATTCTTCCTGCGTGGTCAAGAGAGCATCAATGTCGTCGTGCTGATCGATGGCATCAGGGCCCAAGTCGACCAAATTGGCGCCATCCAAACTACAGACTTTCCTTTGCAACAAGTTGAAAGGGTAGAAATATTGAAGGGCAATGTGGGTGCGCTGTACGGCAACAACGCCATTGGGGGCGTGATCAATGTCGTGACCCGTGCCAATAAATTACCGCCCAATCTGTATGGCAGTGCGTCCTTGGGCTTTTACAAAACGAACAAAGCCTTTATTGGCTACGGTGGCTCAATTGATGACATCAGTTTTGACTTGAATGCAGGATGGGAAAATTCGGACGGCTTTTCTTCGATCAATGCGCTGCAAAAAACTTTGTCTAACCCTGATAAAGACGGTTACAAGAAGAAATTTTCGTCGGCTAAGTTTGAAAAAAAAGTGACTGTGGATACAAAGTTAGGAATTCGTTTCAACTACAGCTCATCAGATGTCGACTATGACAACGGCAACTCATTTTCAAATGCGCCAGCTGATCTACATAAATTGAAAATAACAAACGAATCCATTTCTACCTATGTGCGTCAAGCGGTTAACCCGGATTGGGTGAGCTCTTTGAATTTAACTTACGCCGAATTCAAATACGATGATTCTCTGAACGGCGCTCCTTGGCCGACCACGGGCTATACCAATAGCTTTTTCCGTGGCAAACAGCATGTGCTCAATTGGAGCAACACTTATCAAATTTCTCCCCATACCCAAAGTGTTTTTGGCGCAGAAATAAGCCAAGATAAATTTGACGCCATTGGGTCATTGGATGCTTACGCACTTGAACGTGACGCTTTAGGCTATTTCTTGGGTGCTAACCATCAGGTTGATAAGTTGAACTTTCAAGTGAATGTGCGGCGAGATGAATTTCAACAGTTGAAAAAGAACACTTCAACCAAGGGCGATTATTCGGCCACCACTGGACTGCTTGGGATGGGCTACCAGTTGAATCCAACTTGGCGCCTGACCGCCACAGCATCGACGGGATTCAGTGCGCCAACTGTTTACGCGCTAAGCGACAATCCCAACATCAGGCCAGAGAATCATCGTAGCCAAGAAGTGGGTGCAACTTACCAAACACAAGATGCCTTGTTGCGTGTTGTTTATTTCAATTCGCACGCCAAAGACGCCATCATCTATACCAACTCTTGGGCTTATATCAATGGCGATATCGACAACAAAGGCTGGGAGTTCACCGCGCGAACTCAAGTTCAAGGCTTTTCGATCAAGTCATCTTTAACGTTGCAAGAACCTCGCGATGTTGCACAGAACATTCCTCAAGCGCGTCGTGCAAAAGAGTTTGGCTCCTTAGACGTGTCACGAAACTTCTCTGGCACCGAAATTGGCGCTCGGCTGTATGCGGCAGGCGCTCGCCGTGATGACAATTCAAGCAATACAAAAATACTGCCGGCTTATTCCACATGGAATTTCTTTGCAAGTCGAAGGATGGGTTCTGACTGGATTGCCAGAGTGAAAATAGAGAACGCCTTTGATAAGCAGTATCAATTGGCTTACGGTTACAACACCCCAGGCCGGGGCGTTTATGCCACTTTGCAATACCAACCCAAGTAACGGTCATGCAAGACCTCTTCCCGCAACGCATTGTTTGCCTCACCGAGGAAACCACCGAGTGGCTTTACATGCTGGGGGAAGAGGCGCGCATTGTGGGCATTTCGGGGTATACCGTTCGCCCGCGTCGTGCGCGAGATGAAAAGCCCAAAGTCAGTGCGTTTTTGTCTGCCAAGATTGACAAGATCTTGGCTCTCCAACCCGATTGCGTCTTTGGGTTTTCTGATTTGCAGGCCGACATCGCGGCATTGCTCATTCGGGCTGGCGTTCAGGTCACGGTGTTCAACCAACGCAGTGTGGATGAGATTTTTTCGATGCTCTACCAAGTGGCATCGATGGTGGGACAAGCCGAACAGGGGCTGCAGCGTTTGCAGCAAATGCGCTCCCGCTTAAACGCTATTGCGCAACGCGCTGCCACCTTCAAGCGTCGGCCCAAGGTGTATTTCGAAGAATGGGATGAGCCTCATATTAGTGCCATCCGGTGGGTGTCTGAGTTGATTCGCATCGCAGGTGGTGACGATTGCTTCCCTGAATTGGCCCAAATGCCGATGGGCAAAGACCGCATCATTGCCCAAGGCCAAACCATCGTGGACCGTGCGCCCGACATCATTTTGGGGTCGTTGTGCGGCAAAAAATTTCGGCCTGAAAAAGCCGCGGCCCGACCAGGTTGGCAAGAAGTTCCAGCGGTACGCGATCAGCAAATTTTCGAAATCAAATCGGCGGATATTCTTCAGCCGGGCCCCGCCGCCTTGACCGATGGCGTTGAGCAGTTGCACCGCATCTTTGTGCAGTGGGAGGCGACACATGCTTAATCGCCTGTTGCTCATCACCAGCTTGTGGTTCATCAGTGGCATCGCACAGGGCGTGGTGCTGCGCGATGACCGGCAGGTCGATGTGACCATCGCCAAGCCGCCCCAGCGCATTGTGAGTTTGTTGCCGTCGCTGACGGAGACAGTGTGTGCGCTCGGTCAGTGCCACAAATTGGTGGGCGTCGACCGTTATTCCAATTGGCCTGAAAGCTTGGCCAATTTGCCGCGTTTGGGTGGTGGTCTTGACCCAAACATAGAACGCGTGGTGGCGGCCAAACCCGATTTGGTGCTCATGGCCACGTCGGCGCGGGGTGCCGAGCGGTTGACCGCATTGGGCTTGACGGTGTTGGTGCTAGAGCCGCGCACCCATGCTGACGTACTGCGCGTGATGCGGGCCGTGGCCAAGGCTTTGGATGTGCCCATGGTCGAAAGCGATCGCGTGTGGAGCCAAATCGATGCGGCAGTGAATGCGGCTGCACAGTCGGTGCCTTTGCAGGCCAAAGGGCAGCGCGTTTATTTTGAAGTCAGCACGACGCCTTACGGGGCCAGTGAATCGTCGTTCATTGGCGAAACCTTGCAGCGATTAGGCGCGCGCAATATCTTGCCCGCGTCGTTAGGCCCATTTCCCAAAATCAACCCAGAGTTTGTGGTTCGAGCGCAGCCCGACATCATCATGGTCGGCGACAGCAATTTGGCCGACATGGGGGCGCGTCCCGGTTGGGCCAGCATGCGCGCCATGCGCACCCAGCGTGTTTGTCATTTCAAGCCTGCTGAGTCGGATGTGCTGGTGCGTGCAGGCCCGCGCATGGCCGAAGCGGCCCGGTTGATGGCCCAATGCCTGACTGAAAAAGGCCCGCGATGAGCCCATTGACACCCCGCGCTGCACGCTCACCCGCCCGACTGGCCATTGGCTTGTGGGTGTTGTGTGTGCTGGGCATCGGCTTGGGCAGTTCGATTGGCAGCACCGGTTTTGAAAGTGGCTGGCAGGCCCTGAACGATGAGATCGCATGGCAAATTATTTGGGACATTCGCTTGCCTCGCAGTGTCGGCGCGTTGGCTGCTGGGGCCTTGTTGGGCCTTGCCGGTGCACTGGCGCAAGGCTTGTTTCGCAACCCATTGGCCGACCCCTATCTGTTGGGCAGCGCCTCTGGTTCGTCCCTTGGCGTCGCATTGGCGTTGACCTTGTTTGGCGCCAACCCCTTTGCGACTGAGTTTTTGGTGCGCCTCGGACTCACCGGCGCGGCCTTTGTGGGGGCTGTGTTGGCCGTGATGTTGACTTTGCTGTTGGCCCGTGGGGTGCAGCACACCTTGCGCTTGCTTTTGGCTGGGGTGATTGTGGGCGTGGTGCTCGGCGCCTTGGCTTCACTGATCACCCTCTTGCGACCAGATGTTTTGCAAGGCATGCAAGGATTTTTGTTGGGCTCGACCAGCTTTGTGGGTTGGAGTGCCTGCGCGTTGATGCTCTGCGTGTTGGTGCTGTGCCTCATGTTTTCTTTTGCCTTGAGCCCGGTTCTGGATGCCCTGAGCTTGGGGGAGTCCACCGCGCAGAGCTTGGGCTTGCCGCTCGCATCGGTTCGCGGCGTTTTGGTGGCGGTGTTGGCTTTGGCCACGGCGGCTGCTGTGGCGCAAACCGGCTTGGTGGCGTTCGTGGGTTTGGCCGCGCCGCACTTGGTGCGGTCTTGGGTCAAGTCACGCTACCACTGGATGGTCGTGTTGTCTGCCTTGATGGGGGGCTTGTTGTTGCTGTCGGCCGATTTGTTGGCCCGCGGCCTTTGGGCGCCGCAAGAGTTGCCGGTGGGGGTGTTGACCGCAGTTTTGGGTGGCGGCTATTTGCTTTGGCTGATGTACCGAGGTCAAGCGATGAGGGCTCCCCGATGACAACATCGTCAATGGCACTGCGTTTAGAGAATGTGCGTGTGGCCTTGGCTGGTCAAGAGGTTTTGCATGGCGTTTCGATGTCTTTTGCGACGGGCCGTTGGACCAGCATTGTGGGCCCCAATGGGGCCGGGAAATCGACCTTGCTCAAAGCCATGGCGGGCTTGTTGCCCCTGCAAGGCCGGGTCTTTTTTTTTGATCAGGACTTGCTGGCGATTGATCGCAAAGCCCGTGCTCAGCAGTTGTCGTGGTTAGGTCAAAACGAAATGACATCGGATGATTTGCACGTTTGGGATGTCGTCATGCTGGGGCGCATGCCTCACCAAGACTGGCTCGCTTCACCCCAGGCACATGACCGCGCGGCGGTGGAAACAGCTTTAAAGGCCACCCAAGCCTGGGACTGGCGCGAGCGTGCCATGGGGCAACTCTCTGGCGGCGAGCGACAGCGCGTGTTGTTGGCCCGCGCCATGGCGGTGCAAGCCCAAGTGATGTTGATGGACGAACCGATTGCCAATTTGGACCCGCCTCACCAAGTCGATTGGCTCGAGCAAGTGCGTTGCCTGACGGCGCAAAAAACCACCGTGATCAGCGTGCTGCATGAGTTGGGCATGGCCTTGCATGCCGACGATATGCTGGTCATGCAAGCAGGCCGAGTGGTGCATCAAGGCCCTTGCGATGATGCAGCCACACACCGAGCGGTTGAGGCGGTTTTTGACGACCGCATCGCCATTCATTCGCTGAACGGCCAATGGGTGGCTGTACCGCAGCTGTGACAAAGGCTCTGAATTGAGCTGAAATCAGTGTCTCTCAAATACATTACGTGCGGTTTATTCCTTGGGCATGGTGAGCGGCTGATGCGCCTGTCAAAGCACTGACGTGAGGCTGTATGGGAAGCTCAATGAGGCGCTGAAAAACGGGCTGGCTAACGTGCTTGATGGGTCGCTAGAATGCTATCTATGCAACTCAAAATCGTCGTTTATTCCAAGTCCGCTTGCCCCCAGTGCGAGTCGGCCAAGATGCTGCTGAAAACACGTTCGCTTGATTTCGAAGAGATCAAGATTGACGGCGAAGCCGAGCGCATGGCGTTCTATGAAAAGTGTGGTCCCTCGGTTCGCCAGATGCCACAGATTTTCATCAACGACCAACGCGTCGGTGGCTTGGCGGGTTTGCAAGCCGCATTGGCCCAACTGGGCCAATAAACAGTCTCAGCCTTTGAGGCTGGGCGTTGCGCCGGAGGCCGATTTGGCCTTCGGTTTGGCTTGGACTTGCCCAGCTTGGTCCAGACACAACAGGGTGTCCAGGTGGGCCATGAACCGGTTCAGATAATCGGGCGACACTTCGCGCATGATGCCCAGCGAGCGCAGCACCAACATGTGTGAATTGATGGGCCCGGCATTTTGCGGCGCCTGAGCTATGGCTTGCGTTATTTTTTTCTGAACGCTGATGCGCCCCAACTGTTTGCGAAACTGTTGAATTCTGGGGTTCTCCTGTCGCCATTCGCCAGAAGGGCTTGGGGTGGCCAACGCTTGGTTTTGTTTCATGACTTGCAGCAACTCGGCCAGCGGCGATGGGCCTGCATTCAGCGCTTGGCTTGAAGTTGCCGTTTCGTTTGCGCCCTCATGCGCGTTGGCGGTTTGATGGCCCGTTGAGAACGCCTCAGCGAATCGACGCTCGATTTCCGACAATCCTTGTTCCAATTTGTCACACAGCATGTGCTGGGCGAGGCCCTGCTGTTGCTCGGCGCGTTGGGCCAGCAGGTCCAGGTAATGCCAAGTGACCGGGTCAAACTGCGCAGCACCCGAGTATTGCAATGACGTTTGTTGCGCCCGCAGTCTGAGCATTCGGGCAGCCCCATCTGCACGTTCTGATGCCACTGGCATAGCGTGCAAAGCAGACCCAGCAGAAGAGGTAGGCAAAGGGGAAGTCACTCGAGGCTCAGTCAGTTCGACGTTTCAAGGCTTGGCGTTGTTAGACAGGGCGGCATTGGTGACTTTGGGCACTGGGGCCATTTCCACTCGGCGGTTTTGCGCACGGGCTTGCTCGTTGCTGTTGGGCACCAAGGGCTGTTCTTTGCCAAAGGCGGCGGCAAACAACAAGTTGGACGGCATGCCTTGCTCAATCAGCGTGCGGGTCACGGTGAGTGCACGTTGGGCCGACAGTTCCCAGTTGTCCTCGAACTGGCGGTTGCGGTTGCCCACGGCCGTGTCATCGGTGAAGCCACTGACCATCAGTATTTCGTTGCGCGACTGGAGATAACTGCGCAAAGGCAGCACCAAGCTGTTGAGCAACTTGCGGCCTTCCGGCTCAAGTTGGTCAGAGTTCAGCTCAAACAACAACTTGCCACTGATGCCAATGCGGCCGTTGTTCAAGGTGATGCGGCCACTGGCCAAAGGAATCGCCAAAGCCTTTTCCAGCGACAAGCGTTTTTGTTCTTCGATTTGGCGCTTTTGCACCTCGTCTTCCAGTTGACTGGCCATCTCCATTTGCGCCGCCATGACACCGACCAGCAGCAAGATGAAGGCGCCCAACAGACCCGTCATCAGATCGGCAAACGCGATCCATGTGGGGGCCGAGGTTTCGGCATCGGGGTCCAGGTGTTGCATCAAACGGCTCCTTCAGACTGCCGCTGTTGCAAGGCTTCGAGCACATCTTTTTGGCTGCTGATGCTCAAGTCAATGATTTCTCGCGCCTGTGCCACGTAGTAGGCCAGTTGCTCGTCGCTGCGGGTCATCGACTTGCCAATGGCTTGTTCAATGCGCTGCAAATTGGCCATCAGTTTGTCGTTGGTTTCGCTGAACGAGCGCACCGCAAATCCCAATGTTTCGCCCAAACTGGCCACATCCACGGCGCTGACCGTGACCTGGGCTGCAATGCCGCCCAACTTGTCGGTTTCTAAGGCCACTTGATCTTTGAACTGGTCGCTGGCCAAGCTCAGTGTGGCTTGGCTGGACTGCACCATTTCATCAATCACGCCGCGCTGTTCAGTGGAGGCGTGGTTGATCGCGTCCAGCAAAGTGCTGAGGGTGTTCAAGATGCGGGTGCGCTCTTCGAGCAGCGCGTTGTCTCTGGCCACACTGACCGATATTTCTTGGCGCAACTGACCAATCACTTCGGCGGCGGCTTTCGGGGCTTCAGAGGCGGTTTCGATGAGGCGGGTAATCGGGGCTTCCAAGGCCGTGCCCAAACTGCTCAGGTGCTGGGTCACGGCGGTCTGCAGGTCGCTCAAGCGCGCTACGGCGGCTTCGCCACGTTGGCCTTCTTGCTCGCGCAAGGCAGAGAGTTCTTGGCGCAAGACTTCAGACAAATCGGCCATGCGCTGCTGGTGTCCGTCCAACCACTTCGCCTCGGCGGCGATGCGCTCACGCACCAAAGACTCGCTGCTGGTCATCAGTTGCCCAATTTCAGACATGAGCTGAGTCTGTTGCGCCTGTGTTTGCTCACCCGAGGTTTGCCATTGGCTGTGCAGCGAGGTGGCCATGTCTTGCAAGGCAGATTGCCAAGTTTGCAGACGGGCTTGATCTTGGCTGGCTTGTGTGCGTTGTTGCTCGGCTTGGTTTTCGCTGAGTTGGCCCAGCAGACCTTGCACGTGGCCTTCAATTTTTTGGCTGTACAACGCCAGCGATTGGCCGACCTGCTCGGTCATTTGGGTGTGGACATTTTCTTGGCGCGCCAAGGTGTCCACGCTGGACTGGGCCACTTCTTGGGCTGTCTGGCGCAACTGCTGTGTCAACTGGGTCACTTGCTGTTGGGCGTTTTGCAGCAATTGGGCGTTCATGCTTTGCGCTTGTTCCGCCAGTTGCGCCAGCGTGGCTTGCACCAAAGGTCGAATGCCATCACTGGCCGTCTGCATGCTTTGGCTCAAGGTGCTGCGCAGTGATTGGTCCACCGACTGTGCCAACTGGGTGTAGGCACTGTGCACTTCTTGGTGAAAGCTTTGTTGGTTGGTCAGCAGCCGTTCGTTCATTTGCTGACTGCTCTGTGCCATTTGTGCCATCAGCTTGTCCAACTGCGCCACCACCAAGGGCAGGGCATGCGACTGCTGTTGCAGCGCTTTGAATGTCTCTTGGCGTTGGTAGGCCATGGAGAATGCGCGCAAGGGGTTGGCGATGGCCGCGTCCAATGTGCGCGCTACGGCCATGCGTTCTTTGCGAGCCAAGCTGCTCATGAGGCCCAACATGGCGGAAGTGGCCACACCGGCCACCGAGGTGCCAAAAGCCAAGCCCAAGCCTTTGATGGGTTCAGAAAATGCGGCGCGAATGCCGGCGATGCTGGACGACCCTTCCAGTGCAAAGACGGTGCCATTGAGGGTGACCACCATACCTAAAAACGTGCCGAGCATGCCCAACATGACCAACAAGCCCACCAAATAGGGTGTGAGCGTTGGGCCTGGCAAGGCACCCCGTTCGGTTTCAATGCGTTGGCGCACCGGCATTTGCAAAGCGGCGGGCAGGGTGATGAGCCAGTCGTTCAGGTTTTGCAAGTTTTCTGGTATTTGCTTGACAGCCAAATCCAAAGCCTGGGTTTACCGGCGAAATTGCCGCAGCTCCAAAGCGCCAAAGACATACACCGCGCCAATCAGGGCGGTCATGACCAACACCAACAAATGGCTGCTGGCAACGGAGGCTGCGACCCACACCAAGGCGAGTGCCCCGAGGCCGAAGGCGGTTTCAACTGAATATCGTTTCATGGTGCTTTGGGGGTGTGTGCGTGTAAGGCTTCGAGCAGTCCCAAGGTGGGCTGCAGTCGGGTGTCCAGCTCGGCCAGCAACGCGGTGCGCAGGGCTTGCCGCATTGGCATGAGCCAAGCGCTTGTGTCGTGGTCAGTCACTCGCTCCGACCCGTTTTCGCCGGTTGCGGTCGCGGAGGCCAAGGTTTGTTTTTGGAGGTGTTGTTTCAGCGCTTGTACAAAGCGTTTTTCATGCAATTTGGCCACTTTGGCCATCAGCATCGACTCGCGCTCACTGAGGATGTTTTCAAACGCCGCATCCAGTGCGGCCAGTGTCTGCAATGGGGCGGTGCATTTTTGCAATTGGCTGCGCACTTGTGCGCGCAAGTTTTGCAGTGTGCTTTCCATTTGGCGTTGGTGCGCCGAATAAAAGCGGCGATAGGGCTCGAACGCGGTCTTCACATCCATCGGTTCATCCCATTCGGCTGGGGGCATCTCGATGCGGGTGAGGCCCGAGCCTGGCGGTGCGCCCAGCATGATGGACTCTTCCAGCTGAGCCCGCACTTTTTGCACATGCCGACTCAAGGCTTCGGGGGGCACCGCTGCCGTCCTGCGCACGTGCGCTGCGGTGGCGAGGCTCGGTTGCTCGGGGTTCAACACCGCATGCAAGGCAATGGCTTGGCGAAAATTCAGCCAATCGCCCAACTTTTGCCCGACATCGTCCCCCGACGGTGCGGCGTCGGCGAGATGGTTTTCGCTCAGAAAACGCACCAAGCGAGAGCTGTTGAGGTGGGCACGCGGCAGGGCTCGCGTCATAGTGGGTGGGTTGTGGGGTCTAGAAAAAAGAAGCACAGCAGCACGAGGGGCCACTGGCACAAGCAGCTTGAAAAGACGGGTCTTCAGCAGGCTTAGATTTTACCCGCCCAAAGGCACGGGACTGAATCCAAAAATACTCAGCTGGTTTTCGGCTTGTAGTCGCAAAACGCCGAAACAGCGCACTGGGCACACAGGGGCTTGCGGGCTTGACACACATAGCGCCCATGCAGGATGAGCCAATGGTGGGCATCGACCAAATAGTCTGCAGGAATGCGCTTGAGGAGCTTTTGTTCTACCGCCAAGGGCGTTTTGCCGGGGGCCATGCCAGTTCGGTTGCCCAAGCGAAAAATGTGTGTGTCCACGGCCATGGTGGGCTCGCCAAAGGCCGAGTTCAGCACCACATTGGCGGTTTTACGGCCCACACCGGGCAGTGCTTCCAGCGCTTCTCGTGAGCGCGGTACTTGCCCTTGGTGTTGCTCGACCAAAATTTGACAGGTGGCCATCAGGTGCTTGGCTTTGCTGCGGTAAAGGCCAATGGTTTTGATGTACGACTCCAGGCCTTCTAGCCCCAAATCGAGCACTTTTTGCGGTGTTCCGGCCACAGGAAATAACTTGCGGGTGGCTTTGTTCACCCCTACATCTGTGGCTTGGGCCGAGAGCAAGACGGCGGCCAACAACTCAAAAACGCTGGTGTATTCCAGCTCGGTCACCGGCAAGGGGTTGGCGGCTTTCAGCGTGGCAAAGAAGGATTCAATCTGTGCGGGTTTCATGGGCAGTTCGGAAGTTGGCAAAATGACGGCCAAGTCAACACGGGAAGATACACCATGCCTTTGCAGTTTGCAGACCGCCTGAACAACGTCGAAACCTCCGCCATTCGGGAACTGTTCAAGTTGCTGGGCAAGCCCGGCATCATCAGTTTCGCAGGCGGGTTCCCGGACAGCGCTATGTTCGATGTGGAGGGCATTCGCGAAGCCAGCAATGCCGCGCTCAACCAAGACCCCGGTTCGGCTTTGCAATACGGTGCCACCGAAGGCTTTGGTCCGCTGCGCGAACAACTGGCGCAATTCATGGCCCAAAAAGGCGCCTCTGACGTCACCCCAGATCAATTGATTGTGACCACGGGCAGCCAACAAGCGCTGGATCTGATTGGCAAAACCATGATCAGCCCGGGTGACAAAGTGATTGTTGAGGGGCCCACCTTTTTGGCCACCATCCAGTGCTTTCGCTTGTACGGGGCTGAGCTCATCAGCGCCCCGGTCGATGGACAAGGCGTGGACACCGACGCCTTGGAAAAACTCATGGCTGAACACAAGCCGAAATTTGTGTATCTGATTCCCACCTTCGGCAACCCCAGCGGTGCGCTGATGAGTGCCGAGCGTCGCCAACGCGTGTTGGAACTGGCAGTGAAACACCAAACCCTGATCGTGGAAGACGACCCTTACGGTGATTTGTATTTTGGCGATGCGCCGCCCCCCAGCTTGCTGGCCATGAGCCGCCAAGTGCCCGGCAGCCGCGAGTGGTTGGTGCACTGTGGATCGCTGTCGAAAGTGCTGTCCCCAGGCCTGCGGGTGGGCTGGATGATTGCCCCAGCAGACTTGCTCAGCAAAGCGACGATGTGCAAGCAGTTCAGCGATGCCCACACCAGCACCTTTGCGCAAGCCACCGCGGCCCACTACCTGAAAGCTGGTCGCATGCCCGCCACACTTGACCAAGTGCGCAAGGTCTATGCCCAGCGCGCGCAAACCATGGGCGATGCTTTGCGCCGCGAATTGGGCGCGGCAGTCGAGTTTGTGCAGCCGCAAGGTGGCTTGTTTGTCTGGGCGCGCTTAACGGGCGCTGGTGGCAAAGTGGCCGATGGCAATGTCTATGCCAAGCGAGCCATTGAACAAGGCGTGGCCTTTGTGCCCGGAACGCCGTTCTTTTGTGCCAACCCTGACGCGGCCACTTTCCGTCTCAGTTTTGCCACCGTGGGCGAAGACAAAATCCTTGAGGGTGTGTCGCGTTTGGCCAAAGCGCTCTGAGCCATGGCTGAACCTGCTGAGCTGTGCATCACTGTCCAAGGCACCGACGTCTGGTTGCAGGGGCAGGGCGATGAGGTGATTTTGATGTTGCATGGCTGGCCCGATACCCGCGCTTTGTGGGACGGCACCGTGGCGGCCTTGCAAGACCGCGCCACCTGTGCCCGCTTCACTTTGCCGGGTTTTGAGTCTGGCCCCGAATTCACCACCTTGAACGACATGTGTGAGTTGTTGCAAAAGATCGTGCTGCGCATCAGCCCCGATCGGCCGGTGACCTTGATGTTGCACGACTGGGGCTGCATGTTTGGCTATCAATTTGCACTGCGCTATCCGCAACTGGTGGCCAGAGTGGTGGCTGTGGATGTGGGCGACCACAACTCAGGCGCCTTGTTGCGCAGTTGGGGCGCTAAGGCAAAGCTCGCGGTCATGGGTTACCAACTGTGGTTGGCCATGGCTTGGAAAATCGGCGGCAACTTGGGCACGCGCATGACACGCGCCATGGCCCGGTGGTTGCGCTGTCCCACGGCAGGTGAACACATCACGCACCGCATGAACTACCCCTATGCGATGCAATGGTTTGGCACAGCGGGGGGGCTCCAACACGCCGCGCAAGTTGATTTGCCGATGCCGCTGTTGTATGTCTATGGCGAACGCAAACCCTTCATGTTCCACTCGGCCAAATGGCTTGCCAAAGTTGCAGCCAAGCCCGGCAATGCTGTGCTGGGTTTGCCTTGCGGCCACTGGGTCATGGTCTCGCGTCAAGAGGCTTTTGTGGCCTGCGTGCGCGCATGGCTTGACGCCCCAACGCCAGAAGGCGTGCGTGCATGAAACCCGACGATTTGGTCAAACTGGTCACCACGCCCATGCCCTATGGCAAACACAAGGGCATGTTGATTGCGGATTTACCCGGCAATTACCTCAACTGGTTTGCCCGCGAAGGGTTTCCTCAGGGTGAGGTGGGGCAGTTGTTACGTCTGATGCAAGAGATCGACCACAACGGGTTGAGTGACTTGCTCAAGCCTTTGCGCCAGGGCCAGCCTCAAAAAAGGCAAACCCCCACCCAAAATTCAAACCCACTCCAAAAGTCAATGCCAACGCGTGCTCAACAC
>JBJOIR010000019.1:0-31613 GCA_046047055.1 Pseudomonadota bacterium
GCCATGGGCTTGGCCCAAAAAGCCGGCCTGTCCCGCATTGGCTTCGTCGCAGAGACCCCTGCCGCTGGCGCGCCCTGATCATCCTGCCGTTCGCCCCGGCTTGGCCAAGGCGGCTCCCCCTTAGGCCGCATCTGCAGGCCTTGTCTGCAGGGCTCATCTAGAGGCCTCATCTACAGGTCTCATCTACAGGGCTCGTTGTCGCCCTCGTCTGCAGTCCTCCTCAGCAGACCTTCACCAGCCGTTTCGCATCACGCCCAAGGGCGGCTTCCTTGGCCCCAGCAGCACAACTGCGGGCACCGTGTCGGGGCTTTGCGGTTTGTCAGCCACCGGGTTCGCCCCCTCTACAATTGCAGGCTATGCAAGACAAGTACAACCACCTCGAAGTCGAACCCGCAGCCCAGGCCCGTTGGACGGCTCGCGACGCTTACCGTGTCACCGAAGATGCCGGTAAAAAGAAGTATTACGCCTGTTCCATGCTGCCTTACCCCAGCGGCAAATTGCACATGGGCCATGTGCGCAACTACACCATCAACGACATGCTCACGCGCAGCTTGCGCATGAAGGGTTTCAATGTTTTGATGCCCATGGGGTGGGACGCATTTGGATTGCCTGCCGAAAACGCCGCTTTGAAGAACGGCGTGCCCCCGGCCAAGTGGACCTACGAAAACATCGCTTATATGAAAAAGCAGATGCAGGCGATGGGTCTGGCCGTGGACTGGTCGCGCGAAGTGGCCACCTGTGACCCCACTTATTACAAGTGGAACCAGTGGCTGTTCCTCAAGATGCTCGAAAAAGGCATTGCTTACCGCAAAACCCAGGTGGTCAATTGGGACCCGGTGGATCAAACCGTGTTGGCCAACGAGCAAGTGATTGACGGCAAAGGCTGGCGCACGGGTGCGGTGGTCGAAAAGCGCGAGATTCCTGGCTATTACTTGAACATCACCTCGTACGCGCAAGAACTGCTCGAGCACGTGCAAATGGGCCACGAAAAAGCCACTTTGAACGGTTGGCCCGACAAAGTGCGTCTGATGCAGGAAAACTGGATCGGCAAGTCTGAGGGCGTGCGTTTTGCGTTCCCCCACACCATCCAAAGTGCAGACGGTGCTTTGATCGGTGAGGGCAAGATGCATGTTTTCACCACCCGCGCCGACACCATCATGGGGGTGACCTTCTGCGCGGTGGCGGCGGAACACCCGCTGGCGCTGCATGCAGCGGCCCGCAACCCCGCATTGGCTGCATTTTTAGAAGAATGCAAAACCGGTGGCACCACCGAAGCCGAGTTGGCCACACAAGAAAAGAAGGGCATGCCCACAGGCTTGTTCGTCACGCACCCGATCACGGGCGCCCAGGTGGAAGTGTGGGTGGGCAACTATGTGCTCATGAGTTATGGCGATGGCGCGGTGATGGGTGTGCCTGCGCACGACGAGCGTGACTTTGCGTTTGCCCTCAAGTACCAACTGCCCATTCAGCAGGTGGTGGCGGTGGGTGACAAAGCCTTTGACGCCACTGTTTGGCAGGAGTGGTATGGCGACAAGCAAAACTGCGTCTGCATCAACTCGGGCGACCTCGATGGCCTGAACCAAAAAGCCGCCGTTACCAAGGTGGCCGAGCTGCTTGCCGCCAAAGGCCTGGGCGAGAAAAAAACCACATGGCGTTTGCGTGACTGGGGTGTCAGCCGCCAACGCTATTGGGGCACGCCGATCCCCATCATCCATTGCGAAGAACACGGCGCTGTGCCGGTGCCCGAAAAAGACCTGCCTGTGGTGTTGCCGCAAGACTGCATTCCTGACGGCTCAGGCAACCCGTTGCACAAGCATGAAGGTTTTCATGCTGGCGTGACTTGCCCTGTTTGCGGCCAGCCTGCTCGCCGCGAGACCGACACCATGGACACCTTTGTGGATTCGTCCTGGTATTTCATGCGCTATTGCGACCCGACCAACACCGAGAAGATGGTGGCCGAGGGCGCGGATTACTGGATGCCGATGGATCAGTACATCGGCGGTATCGAGCACGCCATCTTGCACCTCTTGTACGCGCGCTTCTGGACCAAGGTGATGCGTGATTTGGGACTGGTCAAGGTCGACGAACCGTTCACCAAACTGCTGACGCAGGGCATGGTGCTGAACCACATTTATTCGCGCCGCACGGCCAAAGGGGGCAAAGATTATTTCTGGCCACACGATGTCGAGCATGTGTTGGACGAGGGCGGCAAGATTGTCGGTGCCAAACTCAAGAATGAGGCCGACAGTGGCGATGGGCGTTTGCCCGTGGGCACGCCCATTGATTACGAGGGCGTGGGCACCATGTCCAAGTCCAAGAACAACGGCGTTGATCCGCAAGACCTGATCGAGAAATACGGCGCCGACACCGCGCGCCTGTACACCATGTTCACCGCACCACCCGAGGTGACCTTGGAGTGGAACGACTCGGCGGTCGAGGGCAGCTACCGGTTTTTGCGCCGGGTTTGGAACTTTGCCTTCAAACACCACGAACTGTTGCGCTCGGCTACGGGCCAAGACCTGAGCCAAGCCCCCTTGGGCGATGCAGCCAAGGCCCTGCGCCGCGAGATGCATTTGGTGCTCAAGCAAGTGGGCTATGACTACGAGCGCATGCAATACAACACGGTGGTGTCCGGTTGCATGAAGCTCTTGAATGCCTTGGAAGACTTCAAGCACAACGGCAGCGAGGGCGACACCGCCGCGCTGTGTGAGGGGGTTTCTCTGTTGATGCGCATGTTGTACCCCGCTTGCCCGCACATCACCGACGACATCTGGCAGCAGCTGGGTTACGCCAAAGCCGTGGGCGAATTGTTGGACGCACCGTGGCCGCAGTTGGACGAGTCGGCTCTTGAGCGCGACCAAATTGAGCTGATGCTGCAGATCAATGGCAAGTTGCGCGGTTCTGTTTGGGTGGCGGCGACCGCCGATAAGGCCCAGATTGAAGCGGCGGCGTTGGCCAGCGAGGCCTGGGTGAAGCAAGCCGAAGGGGCTGCGCCCAAAAAGGTCATCGTAGTGCCTGGCCGTTTGGTCAACCTGGTGCTGTAAGCCCCGACACGCCATGACACCCTCACGACGACTCTGTATCACTGCGCTGGGCTTGAGTGCGGTGCCAGCTTGGCTCACTGGCTGTGGTTTTCAGCTGCGCCAAAACAACGATTTCGCCTTCACAACGTTGTTTGCCAATTTTTCAGCCACGTCGCCGTTGGGTGTCGAGTTGCGACGCAATTTGTTGGGCACGGGGCGCTTGACCTTGTTGACCGACCCCAAAGACATGCTCACTGCCGATGCCATTCTGGACATCTTGAGTGAACAAGCCCAGCAAGTGGCTGTCGGTGTCAGCACCACCGGTCAGGTGCGGGAGTTGCAGTTGCGCTTGCGCGTGAGTTTTCGCCTGCGCACCCCGCAAGGTGTTGAGTTGATTGAGCCTGTTGAATTGTTTCAGCAGCGAGATTTGAGTTTTACCGAGTCGGCGGCCTTGTCCAAAGAAATCGAGCAAGGCATTTTGTACCGCGACATGCAGACCGACATCGTGCAGCAAATTTTGCGCCGATTGGCGGCTGTCAAACCCCGCAGCGCGTCGAAGTCCGGCTGAGCTCGCGCATGCAATTGGCCCTTCCACAACTGGCGGCACACCTGCAAAAGGGTTTGCGCAGCCTGTATGTTTTGCATGGGGACGAGGCCCTGTTGATTCAAGAAGCGGCCGATGCCATTCGCGCAACGGCCAGAGCCCAGGGCTACACCGAGCGCAGCGTGCACACAGTTTCAGGCGCGCACTTTGACTGGAGCGAAGTGCTGGCTGCCGGCGGTTCGCTCAGCCTGTTTGCTGACAAACAAATCGTCGAAGTCCGGGTGCCCTCGGGCAAGCCGGGCAAAGAGGGCAGCGTCGCAATTCAACAATTGGCCGCCTCCGCCGAGGGCAACGACACCACCTTGACCCTTTTTGTGCTGCCCCGCTTGGACGCGGCCACACGCAAAGGGGCTTGGTTTGGGGCGCTGGAAAACTCTGGCGTATCGATTCAAGTGGAGGCCATCGAGCGCAGTGCCTTGCCGCAATGGATTGCCCAGCGTTTGCAGTTGCAAGGACAGCGTGTGGTGGCCGGCGAAGAAGGGCAACGCACGTTGCAGTTTTTTGCCGATCGGGTCGAGGGCAATTTACTGGCCGCGCACCAAGAAATTCAAAAACTGAGCTTGCTTCACCCGGCCGGCGAACTCACGCAGGCGCAAGTCGAGTCGGCGGTGGTCAATGTGGCCCGTTACGACGTGTTCAAACTGTCCGAGGCGGTGTTGTCGGGTCAGGTGGCGCGCGTGCAGCGCATGCTCGACGGCCTGCAGGCCGAGGGCGAGGCGGCCGTGTTGGTGCATTACACCTTGGCCGAAGACATTCGGGCCTTGAAGCGCGTCAAAGACGCGATCGCCAGTGGCAAACCCATGCCCATGGCCTTGCGTGAGCAGCGGGTTTGGGGGAACAAAGAACGTTTGTTTGAGCGGGTGTTGCCGCGCTTGAACGAGGCGCGCCTGAATGGCTTGCTGCAATCGGCGCACCATGTTGACGGCATCGTTAAGGGGCTGAAAGTGCCTGATTGGCCGACCGACCCTTGGCAAGCTTTGCAACGCTTGGCCGTGCGTTTGTCGCGCTTTTGCATCGTGCGCTGACCCGATGGCCCGCCATTCAATGAGACCGGCTGCTTCTGCGAAAATGTCCCCATGACTGAACTGAACACCGCTGAACATGTCCAGACCCTCGGGCAGCAGGCCAAAGTGGCCTCAGCCCTGATGGCCAAGGCCACAGCCGCCACCAAAAACCAGGCGTTGCGTCACTTGGCCGCGTTGCTGCGCGAGAACACCGAGGCTTTGCAAATCGACAACGCCAAAGACTTGGCGCGTGCCCGGGCTGCCGGACTGGCTGAGCCTATGGTGGACCGCTTGAAACTCAGCCCCAAAGTGCTGGAGACGTGTGCGCTAGGCTGTGAGCAATTGGCATCTATGCCCGATGTGATCGGTGAAATCATCGGGCTGAAGCAAGTGCCCAGCGGCATTCGCGTCGGCCAAATGCGGGTGCCCATTGGGGTTTTTGGCATGATTTTCGAGAGCCGACCCAATGTGACCATTGAGGCCGCCAGCCTGTCCATCAAAAGCGGTAACGCCTGTATTTTGCGCGGCGGTTCGGAGGCCATTGAGTCGAACAAGGCTTTGGCCAAACTGGTGCAACAGGCGTTGCAAAGTTGCGGCTTGCCCACCGATGCGGTGCAGTTGGTGCAAACCACCGACCGAGCCGCTGTGGGTCAACTCATCAGCATGCCCCAGTTTGTGGACGTGATCATTCCGCGTGGCGGCAAGAGCCTGATCGAGCGCATCAGCGCCGAAGCCAAAGTGCCGGTGATCAAGCACTTGGATGGCAATTGCCACACCTATGTGGACGATCCTTGTGACATGGCGATGGCCGTCAAAGTGGCCGACAACGCCAAAACCAACAAGTACAGCCCCTGCAATGCGAGCGAAGGCTTGTTGGTGGCGCAAGGCGTGGCGACCGAATTTCTGCCCAAAATTGGCGCCGTTTATGCCGCCAAGGGCGTGGAAATGCGCTGTTGCCCCCAGGCCAAGGCTTTGCTGAGTCAGGTGCCAGGCGCCAAGTTGACGAACGCCACCGAGCAAGACTGGTTTGAGGAGTATTTGGCGCCGATCATCAGTGTCAAGGTGGTGGCAGGCTTAGAAGAAGCGATTGCACACATCAACCATTACAGCAGCCACCACACCGATGCAATTCTCACGCGAGACCACATGCATGCGCAGCGTTTTTTGCGCGAAGTCGACTCGTCCAGCGTTATGGTCAATGCCAGCACCCGCTTTGCCGATGGTTTTGAGTACGGTTTAGGAGCCGAAATTGGCATCAGCACCGACAAATTCCATGCCCGCGGTCCGGTGGGCATTGAGGGTCTGACTTCGCTCAAGTATGTGGTGTTGGGGGACGGTGAAATCCGATCCTGAACTTGCCTTGGGGCTGACTGGCCCCCTATGATTTCCATTGCGTTTGTCACTTCAGCCTAATAAAGGTCGTCCATGGTTCCCCATCTTGTCACCGCCCTGACCGGCCCCATCAATGAGCTGGAGCAGCGCATTCTTGATTCCATGCCCGCGATCGAACGCTGGTTTCGCCTGGAGTGGATGGAGCACACGCCCCCTTTTTACACCTCGGTCGACATTCGCAATGCGGGTTTCAAGTTGGCTCCGGTGGACACCAACCTCTACCCCGGCGGTTGGAACAACCTGACCCCTGAAATGTTGCCTTTGGCGGTGCAATCGGCGCAGGCCGCTGTCGAGAAGATCTGCCCTGAGGCCAAAAACCTCTTGATCATTCCCGAAAACCACACCCGCAACACCTTCTATTTGGCCAATGTGATGCAGTTGCAACGCATCTTCCATATGGCCGGTCTGAATGTCCGCATTGGCTCGATCAACCCAGAGATCAAAGAGTCGACCACCATTGAGCTGCCCAATGGCGAGAGCATCACCCTAGAGCCCGTCGTGCGCACCCAGCACCGACTGGGGCTGAAGGATTTTGACCCCTGTACCATCTTGCTCAACAACGACTTGTCTGCAGGTGCACCGGGCATTTTGGAAGACCTGCACGAGCAATTTTTATTGCCGCCCTTGCATGCCGGCTGGAGCGTGCGGCGCAAAACCAAGCACTTCCAAAGTTACGAAGAGGTGGCCAAGCGCTTTGGCAAGTTGCTCGGCATCGACCCCTGGCTCATCAACCCGATGTTCAGCCAGTGCGGCGATGTCAACTTTGCCGAAGGCACCGGCATGGACTGCCTGCGCAGCAATGTGGACGCCTTGCTGACCAAAATCAAGCGCAAATACAAAGAGTACGGCATCAACGAGAAGCCTTTTGTCGTGGTGAAGGCCGACAACGGCACCTATGGCATGGGCATCATGACGGTGCGCGATGTGGCCGATCTGGATGTGCTGAACCGCAAGACCCGCAACAAGATGAACGTCATCAAAGACGGTCAGACGGTCAACGACGTGATCATTCAAGAAGGCGTGCTCACCAATGAGCGCATCAACGATGCCGTGGCCGAACCCGTGGTTTACATGATGGACCGTTATGTGGTGGGCGGTTTTTACCGCGTGCACGCCGAGCGGGGTGTCGACGAAAACCTGAATGCACCGGGCGCCAGCTTTGTGCCTTTGGCGTTCGCCGACACGCCCCATTTGCCGCAGCCCGGGGTCAAGCCTGGTGCCAGTGTGCCCAACCGCTTCTACATGTACGGCGTGATTGGCCGGTTGGCCATGTTGGCGGCCAGTTACGAGTTGGAAGCGACCGACCCCGAAGCCGAGGTTTACGATTAAAGTTGCTGCACTGCAACATCACCATCAAAAGAACGGTGACACGGGTCTGAAATCGGGCGCAAAATAGCCACCTTGTTATTCACTTGGCTTGACTTTGGTCAGGTCCTTTCCTGTGTCTTCCAATCGTTCTTCACTCGTCGCATTGACTTTGGGCGCCATTGGCGTGGTTTATGGCGACATCGGCACCAGTGTGCTGTATGCGATGAAAGAGGTCTTTGGCTCCGGCCATGTCCCGTTCACACATGAAAACGTGTACGGCATCCTCTCGATCTTCTTCTGGACCCTGACGACCATTGTGTCGGTCAAATACGTGGTGTTGGTGCTGCGTGCAGACAACCACGGTGAAGGCGGTTTGGTGGCCATGTTGGCACTGGCGTCTCAGTCGGTCAAAGACCGTCCACGTTTGCGCAAAGTTTTGCTGGTGGTGGGTATTTTTGGCACCTGCTTGTTTTACGGCGACGGCGTCATCACCCCGGCCATCTCGGTGTTGTCGGCGGTGGAAGGTTTGGAGATCATCTCGCCCACCTTCAAAAAATTCGTTATTCCGCTCACTTTGCTCATCTTGTTTTTGCTGTTTTGGGTGCAAAAACGAGGTACTGCGGGCATTGGCAAATTCTTTGGCCCCATCACCTTGGTTTGGTTTTTGGCCATTGCGGTCTTGGGCGTGTCCCATATCGTTCAGCACCCTGAAATTTTGTTTGCCGTCAGTCCCCATTACGCCTTGAAGTTCATGTGGCAAGAGCCGGGAACGACCTTCATCATTTTGGGCGCGGTGGTGTTGTGCGTCACCGGGGGCGAAGCGCTGTATGCCGACATGGGGCATTTCGGCAAAAAGCCCATCCGTCTGGCTTGGTTCAGTGTGGTCATGCCCTGCTTGACGCTGAATTATTTTGGCCAAGGCGCTTTGTTGTTGAACAACCCTGAAGCGGTGAAAAACCCGTTTTACATGATGGCCCCGGACTGGGCCTTGTTGCCCTTGGTTGGCTTGGCCACCATGGCCACCGTCATCGCTTCGCAAGCCTTGATTTCGGGGGCCTTCAGCGTCACCAAACAAGTGATTCAATTGGGCTATTTGCCGCGCTTGCAAGTCCAGCACACCAGCGAGACAGACACCGGGCAAATCTACATGCCCTTTGTGAACTGGGGCTTGTTTGTGGCCATTGTGTTGGCTGTGGTCATGTTCAAGTCGTCAAGCAATTTGGCGGCCGCCTACGGCATTGCCGTGTGCACAGACATGTTGATCACCACCATCTTGACCTTCTTCGTGATTCGTTACGCATGGAAGATGCCCTTGATCTTGTGCGTGGGTGCAACCGGGTTCTTCTTCTTGGTGGACTTGGCTTTCTGGGCCTCTAACTTGCTCAAGTTGTTTGACGGCGGCTGGTTCCCGCTGCTCATTGGTGCTGCGGTGTTCACCCTCATGGTGACGTGGCACGATGGCCGGCGCTTGCTCAACGAGTCTTTGCGTTCAGACGCCTTGAAGCTGAACGACTTTTTAGAGGCCGTGTTTGTCTCGCCGCCCACCCGCGTGGAAGGTACGGCGGTATTTTTGACCGCCGAAACTGGCACTGTGCCGAATGCGTTGCTGCACAACCTGAAGCACAACAAAGTGCTGCACCAACACAACCTGTTTGTGACCGTGCGCAGCCATGAAATTCCACGCATGGATGCCGACAAACGGCTGGAAGTCACCCCCTTGGGACACGACTGCTGGCAAGTCATCGTCAATTACGGCTTCAAGGACAACCCCGATCTGCCATCGGCCTTGGCGGCCATTGAAGGGCAAGGCTGCAAGCTCGACCCGATGATGACCAGCTACTTCTTGTCGCGCGACATTGTGATCCCCACCATTGGCGGCGGCATGGCCACTTGGCGCGAAAAACTCTTTGCGCAAATGCACCACAACGCCAGTGCGGCTGCAGAGTTTTTGAACTTGCCGACCAATGCGGTGGTGGAATTGGGTTCTAAAATCGAAATTTAAGCCACTGCACCGCCATGTGAAGGGGGGATACGATGCAGCGATCTGTGCCATTGGTCCAGCAATTCACGCGGCGCGTGGCCTTTGGGCTGCCCCACCAAGCCGCCTTGCCCGATGACCCCCTGGCTTGGGCCAAAGCGCAACTCAAGCGCGCGCCTCCGATCGACATTCTTGAGCCAGACGGCACCCGGCGAAGCGACTTGCCCGAGTGGGTCAAGTTGCTTTGGCGCATGGACGATGTGATGCATGCGTTTGAGAACCACCGCAAACTCGAAGCCGAGTCATTTAACAAAGCCAAGACCCTCTCCAAAGAACAGTACTTGGCAGAGCGCAAGCGCGACATCGGCATTCCGATTTGGCAAATGGAACATTGGAAAGAGGTGCAGGCCAGGGCCACCACGGCGTTGTATGGCGAAGCACCGGTCTTTGAAAGGTTCTGGCATTTTTGGAGCAACCATTTCATGGTGGCCCCGGGCAATCAAAACAACGACACCTTGATTGGCCCTTTTCAGCGCAGCTTGCGCGAAAAAATGACAGGCAATTACCACGCCATGCTGTGGCATGCCACCACCCACCCGGCCATGTTGGTGTATTTGGACAACAACACCAACACAGGACCCCGTTCGCGCGCGGCCCGCGACAAGTGGACCACCAACAGCATCAACGAAAACTTGGGGCGAGAGCTTTTGGAGCTGTTCTCGCTCAGTCCTGAAGGGGGCTACAGCCAAAAAGACGTCGAAGCGGTCACCCTCATCCTGACCGGCTGGCGCGACATGCGCCCGGACAAGTACCACAAGGCAGGTGTGCCGCTGGGAACCTATTTTGATTTCAATTACCACGAGCCCGGCGCTCAGGTGGTGATGGGCAAAAGCTATTCCGCGTTGTTCCGCCCCTCGGCCAAGCTCGAAGATCTGATTGCCGACTTGGCGGTTCATCCCGCAACGGCCAAGCATTTGGCGCGCAAGCTGTGCGTTTATTTCATCGACGACGAACCGCCCGCAGCAGCGGTGCGCCATGTCGAACAGGTGTTTTTACAAACCCAAGGGCATTTGCCTTCGGTGCACGAGGCGGTGCTCGAGATGTGCTGGGAACATTTGCCCAATACGCGCAAGTTTTTGTCGCCCGAGACTTGGCTCTTGCAGACCTGGACTTTGATGGGCGTCGCGCCCCCGCGCACTGCGCCGCTGGACGACCGGGGTGGATTGAAAACCATGAATGTGATGGGTGACTTGGGGCAACCCCTGCCGCGATGCCCACAGCCCAACGGCTGGCCGATTCGTTCGGTCGATTGGATCTCCAAAGAAATGCTGGACCGTCGGGTGCGCTTCATGGCGGTGCTGACCCGCGATTGGTTGCAAAAAGAACCGCAGCCCCGCCAAGTGTTGAATCAATTGTGCGAAAAGCATTTCACCGCGGCCAGCCCAGAACTGGCGCTGATCCGTCAACTGATGGCCAGAAACGATTGGCGCTCCGCCCATTCGTTGTTTCATTCCAGCCCCACGTTGCTTTGGAGTTGACCTTGATGCAAAGAAGACAATGGTTGAAAACCGCGGGCGCCACCGCCTTGAGTTTTGCTGGCTTCGAGTCGGCATGGGCCAACACCGACACCCAAGCCCCCAAGTTGTTGGTGGTGTTGTTGCGGGGGGGGATGGACGGGTTGGCCGCCGTGCCGCCAGTGGGCGATGTCACCTATGCCGCCATACGCCCCACCATTGCGGTGCAAAACAGTTTGCCTTTGGATGGCTCATTTGCCCTGCACCCGGCGTTCAAACACTTGCACCAATTGTGGGGGCAGGGCCAGTTGGCGGTGGTGCACAGCACCGGTTTTTCTTACTCTGGGCGCTCACACTTTGAGGGTCAAGACCTGATGCAATCGGGCATGGCCAAACCCTACACCTCGGCCTCGGGCTGGTTGGGCCGGGCGATGCAAGTGGCGCGAGTGGGTGGGGGCGTGTCCATTTCAATCCCCATGCCCCTGATTCTTCGCGGCAACCCCGATGCGTCGACACAATTTCCCAACTGGATGCCGCCCTTGTCCACCCCTGTCGCCAATGCGCTGGAAGCCTTGTGGGCCAAAGATGCACTGATCTCGCCCTATGCGTCCATCATTCGAGCCGAAGCGACCACCCAGCGGCAAGCCGGCATGGCGCGACAAGACTTCGGCAACGCACGCTCATTGCCTGAGTTGGGGCGTTTGGCCGGGCAAGAAATGGGGCAAGCCCAAGGGCCACGCGTGGGGTTGATTGATTTCACGCACGGCTTTGACACCCACGCCAGCCAAGGCGGTGACCAAGGTGGACACGCCGACCAACTGGTGCAACTCGATCGATTGGTGCAAAACTTTCAGACGGCCATCGGACCCCAGTGGTCCAACACCTTGGTGGTGACGGTGACCGAATTTGGCCGCACCGCGGCCGAAAACGGCACCACAGGCACCGACCATGGCGTGGGCACTTGCTGCCTGCTGGCCGGGGGCTTGGTCGATCGGGCGCAAGTCTATTCAGACTGGCGCGGCCTCAAAAAAGAACAACTGTTTGAGGGCCGTGACTTGCCCCCCACGATCGATGTGGCGGCGGTGTATGCCAAAGTCATTGAGCGGGTGTTTCAAGTGAAACCGGCGGTGCTGCAAGAGCAGGTGATTGCCCATCAACCCAGCGCGGCACTCAAGGGATTTTTGAACTTGGGCTGACCTTGGCGGGCGGCCACACCTGCGGCTGCGTCAGTGCAAACGGCCCATCGCCTCGCCCATCACGATGGGGCGGGTGGGCGTCCAGTCGGTATTGAACCCCATGGCCCCTTTCGGGAACAACATCACCACGGTCGAGCCCAACAAGAAGCGCCCCATTTCTTCGCCTTGCGCCAAGGCGATGTTGCCCATCTCGTAGGTCCATTCGCGCACCGTGCCCGGCCGGGGTGGGTTGACCACGCCATGCCACACCGTGGCCATGCTGCCCACAATGGTGGCCCCCACCAGCACCATGGCAAAGGGGCCAAACTCACCGTCAAACACGCAGACCACGCGCTCGTTGCGGGCAAACAAGCCTGGCACACCGCGGGCGGTGGTGGGGTTCACTGAAAACAATTCACCGGGCACATAAACCATGCGCTTCAAATGCCCGGCACAGGGCATGTGAATGCGGTGGTAATCACGCGGGCTCAAATAAAGGGTGGCAAATTGACCGTCTTGAAACTCGGCTGCCAATGCGGCATCGCCACCCAACAGGGCCTGTGTGCTGTAGCTGTGGCCTTTGGCCTGAAACACGCGATCACCGGCAATGGGGCCGCATTGGCTGATGGCGCCGTCCACGGGGCTGACCAAAGGCGCCGCCGCCAAAGGGCGAGCGTCCGCACGCAAGGGGCGGGTGAAAAAAGTGTTGAAGCTGCTGTAGCTGCGCGTGTCGGGGTTGGCCGCTTCGGCCATGTTCACGTTGTAGCGTTTGACAAACCAGTTGATGATCGATGTTGTCACGCTGCCCCACTGGCCTCCCGCCACCCAACCGGCAAAGACTGTCAGGGCTTGCTTGGGAATCAGGTATTGCGGCAACACCGCCAGGCGGTCAGAAAAAGTAGGGGACATGAAGCGGCCGCCAAAGCGGTTCAGAAATAGGCCTTGATTTTATCGGGCGTTGGCTGCGGGTTTCCCCGTGGCAGAGCAGGCACAATCCAGTCATGAAAACCCCTTTGCTTTCGGTCCAACATTTGGTCAAGCGCTACGGCGAAGCCACCGTGGTCAACGACCTGACCTTCCACATTGAGCCCGGCGAGTGCTTGGGAGTTATCGGCCCCAACGGCGCGGGCAAAACCACCACGCTGCGCATGTGTTTGGGCTTGTCACAACCCGATGGCGGTGAAATTCGGTATTTCGATAACCTGCAAATGCCGCGCGATGCCTTGGCCATCAAGGCCTGCTTGGGCGTGGTGGCGCAAATGGACACCTTGGACCCGGATTTCACCGCGGCCGAAAACCTGATGGTCTTTGGCCGCTACTTTGGCTTGCCCGAGTCCACCATTCGAGAGCGCATTCCCCAATTGCTCGAGTTTGCAGCACTCACACACAAGGCCCAAGCCAAACCGGGCGAACTCTCGGGCGGCATGAAGCGGCGCTTGAGCTTGGCGCGGGCCCTCATCAACCACCCGCAACTGTTGATGCTGGACGAACCCACCACCGGGCTCGACCCGCAAGCGCGTCACCTGATGTGGGAGCGTTTGCAAGTGTTGCTGCAAGAAGGCAAATCCATCTTGTTGACCACGCACTTCATGGACGAAGCCGAGCGCCTGTGCACCCGCTTGTTGGTGTTGGACCAAGGACGCAAGATTGCCGAAGGCAAACCCCGCGACTTGATCGCTGAACACTTAGAGCCCGAAGTGGTGGAGGTCTTTGGTCAAGGCGCTGTTGCGCTGGCACAAGAGGCCAGCCTCAAGGCTTTGGCCGGGCGGGTTGAAGTCAGTGGCGAAACGGTCTTTTTCTACACCCAAAATAGCCGCGCCCTGATGCACGCATTGGAGGCCTGGCCTGCGCTGCGCACTTTGCACCGCCCCTCCAATTTGGAAGACTTGTTTTTGAAATTAACCGGACGCCAGATCCGTGAGGAAGCCTGAACCATGAGCCAAATCCAAAACAACCTGTGGGCCGCGCCCCGTTTGTCCATGCGCTGGTGGCCCGTTTTTCAGCGCAACTGGCTGGTCTGGAAAAAGCTCGCCATTCCCAGTTTGGTGGGCAACATTGCCGAGCCCTTGATGTGGTTGGTGGCCTTTGGCTACGGCTTGGGTTCTTTGGTCGGGCAAATCGACATGGGGGGCGAAAAAGTGCCTTACATCTTGTATTTGGCCAGCGGCAGCATTTGCATGAGCGCCATGAACGCAGCCACCTTTGAGGCCCTTTACTCGGCCTTCTCACGCATGCATGTGCAAAAAACCTGGGACGGCATCATGAACGCCCCCGTGCGTTTGGATGACGTGGTGTTGGCCGAAATGCTGTGGGCCGCATTCAAAGCCTTGTTCACGGTGACTGCCATTTTGGGCGTCATGTTGGCCTTGGGCATCAGCCACAGCTGGAAGTTGTTGGCCGCGTGGCCGGTGCTGCTGGGCGTGGGCATCACCTTCAGTTGCATGGCGCTGATTTTCAACGCGTTGGCCAAGGGCTATGACTTCTTCACCTATTACTTCACGCTGTTTCTCACACCCATGATGTTTCTCTCGGGCATCTTTTTCCCGCGTGAGCAACTGCCAGGATTTGTTCGCGCCATTGCCGACTGGTTGCCCCTGTCGGTGGCGGTTGATCTGGTGCGTCCCCTGTTTTTGGACCGCTGGCCCGAAGAGCCGGTGCGGCTGGTGTTGGTTCTGGCAGGGGTGGCCTGCGTGTCGTTTTGGGTGGCGCTGGCGTTGACTCGCAAGAGGTTCCGCAGCTGAGCAGGCGGCCGCTGGAAAAATGGGCCGATGGCTGTCAGCCGTTGGCCCCCCAACGACCGCTAAGATAGATTTTTCTCCCTATTTAATTTCAAGGATTGAGCATGAGCATTCAAACCGTCGGCATCATTGGCGCAGGCACCATGGGCAATGGCATCGCACAGGCGTGTGCAGTTTCTGGCATTCCTGTGGTCATGGTGGACATCTCAGAGGCGGCTGTGGCCAAGGGCATCGCCACGGTTTCGGGCAGTCTCGACCGCTTGGTGAAAAAAGAAAAAATCACCGAAGCCGCCAAGGCCCAGGCCTTGGCATTGATCAAGGGCAGCACCTCTTATGACGATTTGAAATCAACCCAGTTGGTGATTGAGGCGGCTACCGAAAACCAAGACCTGAAGGTCAAAATTCTTAAGCAACTTGACGCTCTGTTGGCGCCCGAAGTGATCATCGCGTCCAACACCTCATCGATCTCCATTACCCAGCTGGCCGCCGCCACGCAACGCGCCGACCGGTTCATTGGCATGCACTTTTTTAACCCAGTGCCCATGATGGCCTTGGTTGAAATCATCCGTGGCCTGCAAACCAGCGATGCCACGCACGACGCCGTTCATGCGCTGGCCACTGCTCTGGGCAAGACCCCCATCACGGTGAAAAACGCGCCCGGCTTTGTGGTCAACCGCATCTTGGTGCCCATGATCAACGAGGCCTTGTTTGTGTTGTCCGAAGGGCTGGCTACGCCCGAAGACATCGATGCCGGCATGAAGCTCGGTTGCAACCAACCCATTGGCCCGCTGGCGCTGGCCGACATGATTGGTCTGGATGTGTGCTTGGCCGTGATGGAGGTTTACCTCAAAGAATTTGGCGACAGCAAATACCGCCCCTGCCCCTTGTTGAAAGAAATGGTGGCCGCCGGTCGACTGGGCCGCAAAACTGGTCAAGGCGTTTACACCTACTGACCTGCACTGAACCCGTGTTGGGGTGGCGTGCGCCACAATCGGTGCATGAACGACTCGAACGCTGTGCACCCTTACGCCGAACTCACCCCTGACCGGGTGATGGACGCCTTGGCCGAGCTTGGGCTCTGGCCCGATGGCCGTTTGTTGGCGCTCAGTTCATACGAAAACCGCGTGTACCGCGCGCATTTGGATGAGCCTGTGCAGGGCGCCACTGCGGTGGTCTTGAAGTTTTACCGGCCCGGTCGCTGGAGCCGTGAGCAGATTCAGGAAGAGCACCACTTTGCCGCCGAATTGGTGGCCGCCGAAGTGCCGATGGTTGCCCCGATGGTCCTGAATGGCAAGACCTTGCACACGACCGAAGGGTTTGATTTTTCCATCAGCCCCCTGCGCGGTGGCCGTGCGCCTGAGTTGGACGATGTCGAGGTGCTGGAGTGGATTGGGCGATTTTTGGCGCGCATTCACACCGTGGGTGCGGTCCAGCCTTTTGTGCACCGCCCCAAGCTGGATGTCCACACCTTTGCGCTGGAGCCTGCCGAGTGGTTGGCCACACACCAGATGATTCCCCTAGAGGTCGAGCGCGAATGGCGCGAGGCCTTGGTACCCGCGCTGCAGCTCATCGAAGCGGCCTTTCGCCAAGGGGCCGCAGACCGCGGCATTCTTCGGCTGCACGGCGATTGCCATCCGGGCAATATTTTGTGGACACCCGCCGAGTTGCCCGGCGGTGGGCCGCACTTTGTGGATCTGGACGATGCCCGCATGGGGCCCGCAGTGCAAGACTTGTGGATGCTGTTGTCGGGAGACCGCCGGCAACGCACGCTCCAACTGTCGGCCTTGCTGGACGGCTATGAGCAGGTGAGAGACTTTGACCGTGCCGAGTTGCACCTGATTGAGCCGCTGCGCACATTGCGCCTGATTCATTACAGCGCGTGGTTGGCCAGGCGTTGGGAAGACCCGATTTTCCCGATCAATTTCCCCTGGTTTGGCTCGCCTGACTATTGGCGCGGACAAGTGCTCATGCTGCAGGAGCAGGTGGAACAAATGCAGGAAGCGCCTCTCAGCGTTTGAGGCCTCGGTTGGGCGTTCAGTCGCGCCCGGGTTGTACCCCGAGCGCCATGGCGCAACCGATCAACGCCGGTTGTTCAGCACGAATCACAAATGTGGGAATGCGCTTCATGTAGTTCTCAAAGCGGCCTTTGGCTTCAAACGCAGAGCGAAATCCCGAGTGCTCTAAGTAGCCGCCCAATCGCGCAACCACCCCTCCCCCAATGTAGATGCCGCCGCGTGCGCCCAAGGTCACCGCGAGGTTGGCGGCCGCATTGCCCAGCAGGCGGCACATGCGCTCCAGAGCTTCTTCGCAGGCCACATCTGTCGCGGCAAGTGCGCGTTCGGTCACCTGTGCGGCCACCAAGGGTTCGGCTTCGGTGCCGTTGAGTTCGCAGATGGCGCGGTACAGATTTTCTAGGCCCATGCCCGAGACCACGCGTTCAACCGAGACATGCGAAAAACTGCGCCACAAAATTCGCAAAATATCGGCCTCTCGATCGCAGGTGGGCGACATGCTCACATGCCCACCTTCGCCCGCAATGGGCACCCAGTCGCCTTGTCGAGACCGTACCAGCGAAGACACCCCCAGCCCGGTGCCGGGACCAATCAGGCCTTTGGGGGCATTGGTCACAGATTCGCCCGGGCCGATTTGTTGCAAGTCGCTGCCTTGCAGCGCGGGGGCGGCCATGGCCATGGCTTCCCAGTCGTTGAGCATCAGCAGTTGTTGCAGCTGCAAGGTTTGACGCGTGCCCTCAATCGAAAACTGCCAATGGTTGTTGGTCATCTTCAGCACATCGCCGTCGATCGGGTTGGCGATGGCAATGCAGGCTTGTTGCACTTGGGGCTGGCCCACTTGCTGCAAATAGGCAAGCGCTGCAGCCGCCAAATCAGGAAACTGACCGGTAGGCAAAGTCACCTCGTGCGACAGCGCTTGGTGACCGCCATGGGCCAAGGCAAAACGGGCGTTGGTGCCGCCAATGTCGCCCAGCAAGCGCGGCGCGGTGTGCAGGGGTTTCGGGTCAGGCAGTGTGTTCATATCGTGCAGGTCATTCGGTTCGGGCGGGACTAAGCGTAGCAGGGGCAGCGTGTGAATCTCGGGCATGGGGTTACCAATGTGTTCCGAGTTGCAAGAGCGCTCTCCAACTTCAGGGGCGATTCAGGGGGCAGCCATGGGCAACTCGATGCGCACGCAAAGACCCTGTGGCAGGGCTGGCTGCAGCTCGACCTGACCGGCGCTGCGCTCAACGATTTCGCGCACGATGGCCAAGCCCAGTCCGCACCCATCGCCGGTATCGGTGCCACGCACAAAGCGTTCAAAAACCCGCGCATGGTCTGTGGCGGGAATGCCGGGGCCGTTGTCAGTGACCTCGAGCACGGCGACCCCAGGTTTCAGGGGTGATGGACCCGCATGCACGGTGACTTGGCTGCCGCTGCCTGCGTAGTGCAACGCGTTGTCGATCAAGTTGCTCAGCGCCTCGCGCATCAGCAATTCATTGGCCTCAATCCACACCGAAGGTTCAGCGATCCGGGCGACATCGTCGTGGTTGTCTTGCTCCATGCCCAAGTCGATGTGCAGCCGCAGTGCGCGTGGCACCCATTCGGCGGTCACCGCTTGGGCCATGCGCTGCAGGTCAAAACGTTGGCGGTCGTGCGTCATCACCGACTCGGGTTCGGCGCGGGCCAGTGTCAACAATTGGTTGACCAAGTGGGCGCTGCGCGTGGCGCTGTCGTGCACACGTTGCAAACGCGCCCGAAGTTCGGGGTCGGCGGTGGATTGCAGTGCAATTTCGGTTTGGCTTTTGAGTCCTGCCAATGGTGTGCGCAGCTGGTGTGCCGCATCGCCAATGAAACGTTTTTGCGTGGCCACCGTGTTTTGCACCGCCGCCAGCAACGTGTTGATGGCCGTGGCCAGTGACCACAGTTCGCGCGGGGCCGAGGCCAATTGCAAGGGGGCCAAATCGGTCGGTGCGCGGCCCTCTACTTGCAGGCGCAAACGGGCCAAAGGCGACAAGCCCGCCCGAATGCCGAGCCACACGATCAGGGTCATCAACAGCACCAGACTGGACATGGGCAACAACATGTCGACCAAAATGCTGCGCGCCAATTCTTCGCGGTTGGCGCTGCTGCGGGCCACTTGCACCAGCATGGTTTGTGGCGCATTGGCTTCATCGCCAAAGCGCAAATACAAGGCGACCAACCGCAGCGGTTGGCCTGCGGGTGTGTTGAGTGCAGCGCGGCCATTGACCGGCATGGTGCCGTCGTAATAGAGCGGCGTGTTCAAGGCCGGGGAGTTGTTGCTGAACGGTGCAGGCGGTGGTGGCAACGACTGGTTGCCCAAAATGAACTGGCCTGGCGGCGAGCTCACCATGTAGAGCAATTTGTCGGCAGGGTCGGCTTCAAGAACATCTTGCGCCGCACGGGGGAAGTCGATCAGCAGGCCGTTGCCAATCGGCTTCAGTTGGCGTGCCAAAGAGCGGCTGGCTTGCAGCAAACTGGCGTCGATGGCCTCGTTGGCGTAGCCCGCCGCAAATCGGTAGGTGGCCACACCACCTGCCATCCACAACACCAATTGGGGCAACAACAACCACAACAACAACTGCCGCGCCAGTGAAACACCGGCCTGCCCAAAGGGGGCGGCAAGGGCGTTGCGTTTGGCGTTCATGGCGTGCGTTGTGGGGTGAGCATGTCAGTTGCTGGTTTCGAGCAAATAGCCCAAGCCGCGCACCGTGCGGATCACCAAGCCCGCGTCTTCCAGTTTGCGGCGCAGGCGGTGGATGTACACCTCGATCGAGTTGCCGCCCCCCACTTCACCGCTATCCGATTCCCAGGTTTGGGTGATTTGGTCTTTGGTGACCACCTTGTCCCGGTGCTGTACCAAGAGTTCGAGCAGGCGCCACTCGCGGCCACTCAGATCAAGCGGGTCGCCCCCAACCAGCGCACGGCGCGAGGTGTGGTCCAGCGTCAGGCGGCCCAACAAGGCCGGCGTGTGGGCCGGTTGGCTGCGGCGCAGCAGGGCCTGCAAGCGGGCCAGCAGTTCTGGAAAGTCAAACGGCTTGGTGACATAGTCATCAGCGCCGGCCTGAAAGCCGGCCACGCGGTCGTCCAGCGAATCGCGCGCGGTCAGCAGTAACACCGGCAAGCCCGGCTGGGTTTGCCGCACGTGTTGCAAAACCGCCAAGCCATCCATCATCGGCAACCCCAAATCGAGCACGGCAATGTCAAAGCTTTCTTTTTGCAGCAAATAGTCAGCCACCGCCCCATTTGGCGCGTGTTCCACCGTAAAGCCTGCGCCCCTCAATTGGGTTTGCAGGGCATCGGCCAGCATGGCATCGTCTTCGGCAAGCAGCAATTTCATGGCGGCAAGCTTAATGGATAGCGCTCCTCAGGGCGCCATTTCTGGTCGAATTTCAGGTCGGATTCTGATTAGGGTTTAACCTAGTGTTAATAAATTAACAAAATATTAATATTCGCCCGTCGAGGCCAATACAGGCCCTTTAGGGCCCCCTCGTACATCAACTTAGGCCATTGGCCTCAACCAGGAGACACCCTTGAAAACTTTGAAAACGTTCCAGCGCACGCTGTTGGCCACTGCAGCCGTCTTGACCATGGCCGCTCATGCAGGTGAAGTCGAAGTGCTGCACTACTGGACCAGCGGTGGCGAGGCCAAATCGGCTGCCGCCTTGAAAGCCACTTTGCAAAGCAAAGGCCACGTCTGGAAAGACTTCGCCGTTGCCGGTGGTGGTGGTGACAACGCCATGACCGTGTTGAAGTCGCGCGTGGTGTCGGGCAATGCCCCAGCGGCCGCTCAAATCAAGGGCCCAGCTCTGCAAGAGTGGGCTGCTGAAGGCGTGTTGGCCAACATCGACGATGTGGCCAAAGCCGAAAAATGGGACACCTTGTTGCCACCCGTGGTGGCCAACGTGATGAAGCACAAAGGCAACTACATTGCCGCGCCTGTGAACGTGCACCGCGTGAACTGGTTGTGGGCCAGCAACGCCGCTTTCAAGAAGGCCGGCGCCAAAGTCCCGACCAACTGGGATGAGTTCTTTGTGGCTGCCGAAGCGCTGAAAAAGGCCGGCATCATTCCTGTGGCCCATGGTGGCCAAAATTGGCAAGACTTCACCACATTTGAGAGCGTCGCTTTGGGCGTCGGTGGTGCTGACTTCTACAAAAAGGCTTTGGTGCAACTCGACCAGTCGGCACTGACTGGCGCCACCATGACCAAAGTGCTCGACACCTTCAAAAAGGTCAAGACCTACACCGACAAAAACGCCCCTGGCCGCGACTGGAACTTGGCCACGGCCATGGTGATCAAGGGCGAAGCCGGTATGCAACTGATGGGTGACTGGGCCAAGGGCGAATTCGTGGCTGCTGGCAAAAAAGCCGGCGCTGACTTCACTTGCGCAGCCGCACCTGGCACAGCGTCTTCGTTCACCTTCAACGTGGACTCGTTCGCCATGTTCAAGCTGAAGAGTGCTGACAACGCCAAGGCCCAAAAAGACCTGGCCTCGGCCATCATGTCGACCGATTTCCAAGAAGTGTTCAACCTGAACAAGGGCTCGATCCCCGTTCGTTTGAACATGGACTTGGCCAAGTTTGACGATTGCGCCAAGCTGAGCTCGAAGGACTTCGTGGCGACCGCTAAAAATGGTGGTCTGGTGCCTTCCGTGGCCCACGGTATGGCCATTGGTTCTGCCACTTCTGGCGCCATCCAAGACGCCGTCAGTCAGTTCTGGAATGACGACAAGATGAGCACCAAAGACGCGCAAGCCAAGATTGCTTCGGCCGCCAAGGTCAAGTAAGAACCTGAGCCGACCCCCGTGGTCGGCTCTAACAAACCCGTGGGTTAGCGCAGACTGAACCCGCCGGGTTTGTGTTTTCAAACCCTTCTTGGGGTTCGCGTTTTCAAAACCCTTTTGGGGTTTGTGCTTTGTTAAGCCACAGGGCTGCAGGTCACGAGCTTGCAGCCCTCTTTGGCACCCGATTGGATCACCCATGTCTTCATCTTCCCCGCAGCAAGCCGCGTGGCTGCCCAAGCTGGTCATTGCGCCCAGCTTTGTGTTGTCGCTGCTGTTCATCTATGGCCTGATGGCTTGGAACGGCTACCTGTCCATGTCCGCCTCGCGGATCTTGCCCAACTACGACTTTGTGGGCCTGCAGCATTACGCGGCATTGATGGACAGTGACCGCTTTTATGTGGCCATGCGCAACATGGCGGTGTTTGGCTTCTTCTTTATTGGTGGCGCCATGGCGCTGGGTGTGGTGCTGGCCATTTTGTTGGACCAAAAAGTGCGCGGTGAGGGCGTACTGCGCACCATTTATCTCTACCCCATGGCCATCTCGTTCATCGTCACGGGCACCGCCTGGAAGTGGATCTTGAACCCGGGTCTGGGCTTGCAGCACCTCATGCACAGCTGGGGGTTCACCGAATTCAAATTTGAGTGGCTGGTCGACCAAGACATGGCCATTTACTGCGTCGTTATCGCTGGCGTTTGGCAAAGTGCAGGCTTTGTCATGGCGCTTTTTTTAGCTGCATTGCGCGGCATTGACGACTCGATCATCAAGGCCGCCCAAGTCGATGGCGCCAGTCTGCCCCGCATATACTGGAGCATCATTTTGCCCAGCTTGGGACCGGTGTTTTTCAGCACCTTGATGGTGGTCTCGCACTTGGCCATCAAGAGCTTTGACTTGGTGATGGCGCTCACGGCAGGCGGCCCGGGCTATGCCACCGATTTGCCGGCAACCTTCATGTACGCCACCGCATTCACCCGCGGCCAGATTGGCGTGGGCGCGGCCAGCGCCACCGTCATGTTGGCAACGGTGGCGGCCATTGTGGTGCCCTACTTGTATTCTGAATTGCGGAGCAAACGATGAACCGTCTGAACTTTCATCGCCTGATTCTGTGGGCCATGTTGCTGTTGTTTGCACTGTGGTTTTTGGTGCCGCTGTATGTCATGTTGACCACCTCGCTGAAGGATGCCGAGCAGTTGCGCTCGGGCAACTTGTTGAGCCTGCCCACCGCACCCACACTGGATGCATGGTTCAAAGCCTGGGGCAGCGCTTGTACGGGTGTGCAGTGTGAAGGCCTGAAACCCTTTTTCTTGAACTCGGTGTTGATGGTGGTGCCCGCGGTGCTGATCTCAACCTTGATCGGCTCGCTCAATGGCTATGTGCTGTCGAAGTGGAAGTTCCGTGGCAGCGAAACGCTGTTTGCCTTCATGCTTTTTGGCGTGTTCATGCCCATGCAGGTGGTGCTGTTGCCCATGAGCCAGGTGTTGGGTTGGTTGGGTGTGGCCAGCTCTATTTGGGGTCTGATGCTGGTGCACGTGGTGGCGGGCATTCCCTCGACCACACTGTTTTTCCGCAACTACTACGTTGGCCTGCCCGATGAGCTGATCAAGGCCGCGCAACTCGATGGCGCTGGCTTTTGGTTGATCTTCCGCCGCATTGTGTTGCCCTTGTCCTTGCCTATTTTGGTGGTCACCCTGATTTGGCAGTTCACCAACATCTGGAACGACTTTCTGTATGGCGTGGTGTTCTCGGGCGCTGACAGCAAACCGATCACCGTGGGTTTGAACAACTTGGCCAACACCTCGAGTGCCGTGAAGGAATACAACGTCGACATGGCGGCTGCGTTGATTGCCGCTTTGCCCACCCTGTTTGTGTATGTGGTGGCAGGTAAATATTTTGTGCGTGGCCTGACGGCTGGCGCCGTCAAAGGTTAAAGGGAAACATCATGGGCGCACTCGCCATTCGCAATATTCACAAGACCTACAACGAGACGGTCCATATTCTCAAGGGCATCGATCTGGAGATTGAGGCCGGCGAGTTTTTGATTCTGGTTGGGCCCTCCGGCTGCGGCAAATCGACCTTGCTGTCGATGATTGCGGGCCTTGATCAACCGACCAGCGGCAGCATCCACATTGGCGAGCGTGACGTGACCGACTTGCCCAGCAAAGACCGCGACATCGCCATGGTGTTCCAGAGCTACGCGCTGTACCCCAACATGACGGTGGCCGAAAACATCGCCTTTGGTTTGGAAATTCGCAAGGTGCCCAAGCCGGTGCGCAAGGCGGCGGTGGAACGTGTCTCGGCCATGTTGCAAATTGGCCATTTGCTGGACCGCAAGCCAGGCCAACTGTCGGGCGGCCAGCGTCAGCGTGTGGCGATGGGCCGTGCGCTGGCACGCGACCCCAAATTGTTTTTGTTTGACGAACCGTTGTCCAACCTCGATGCCAAGTTGCGCGTGGAAATGCGCGCCGAAATCAAGCTCTTGCACCAACGCACACAAACCACCACGGTGTATGTCACGCACGACCAAGTCGAGGCCATGACATTGGGCGACCGCATTGCGGTGATGAAAGACGGCTTGGTGCAACAGTTCGGCACACCGGGCGAGATTTACAACCGCCCCGCTAACCGTTTCGTGGCGGAGTTCATTGGTTCACCTGCCATGAACATGGTGGATGCCGCGCAAGCCGGCGAGACCTTGTCCGCCCAAGGGGTGGCGTTGCCCATCAACGATGCGCAACGCGCCGCTTTGCAAGCCCACGGCCAAGCCGAATTGGTGTACGGCTTGCGTCCTGAGAGCATCAGCTTTGGCAGCCAAGGCGTGCCGGGCAAACTCAGCATGATCGAGCCAACGGGGCCAGAAACTTATGCCACCGTCGAAACGGCTGCGGGCAAACTGACCGCCCGCGTGCCTGGCGTGTTGCAAGCGCTGGTGGGCGACACCGTGCACCTGCAGTGGTCGGCCGACAGCGCCCATGTGTTTGACCGCACCAGTGGCATCCGGGTGGGCTAATTTGTTGATGCGAGGACGCGGTAACGCATTAACGCTTTAACGCATTAACGCAGTGAAGTGGTGACGGTCTGCGGTGTGACGGCTTGATCGGGTGAACTGTTGCAGGGCCAGTCAACGCGTCTTCTAGACCCGTCAGACTGATCGGCGGTTGTGAAAGTGTTCAGCCTTGCGCACTCGCCAAAACAGCCAACTGGCGATGCACAGGTTCAGCAGGTTCCACGCGATGCCGTTTAAAAATGCCGCATGGTAACTGCCGGTCACATCAAACACCCAGCCTGACATCCAACCGCCCAACGCCATGCCCAGCAAAGTGGCCATGATGACGGCGCCCACACGCCCGCCCGCTTCTTCGGGTTTGAAGTGTTCACGCACAATGATCGCGTAAGAGGGCACGATACCGCCTTGAAACAAGCCGAACATCGCTGACACCAGATACAGCGGCACCAAGCCGTCAAAGGGCAGAAACATCAGCAGCGCCAGTCCTTGCAACATGGACCCCAACAACAAGGTGCGAATGCCACCGATGCGGTCACTGATGAGACCAAAGACCAAGCGGCTGACAATGCCACTGGCCAACATGAGCGAGAGCATTTCTGCGCCGCGCGCTGCGCCAAAACCCAAGTCGGTGCAATACGCCACGATGTGCACTTGGGGCATCGACATGGCCACACAGCACGCCACACCGGCCACGCACAACAAGCTTTGCGCCTGCGCAGGCTTGAGGCCAAACGGCCGGCTGCGGTCCAGCATTGGCGACTGGGTGTTGGCGGCAGTTGGTGTGACCAGCGGCGGGCGTTGGCGCATGCGCAACGACAACAAGAACATGCCGATGCCACAGAAAATGCCCAGCAAAATATAGGTTTGCCGCCAACCCAGGGTCTCTACACCCCTCTGAACCAGCGGTGGCCAAATGGTGCCCGCAATGTAATTGCCGCTGGCACAAATGGCCACCGCTATGCCGCGACGCCGGTTCCACCACAAGGCGGTGTCGGCCATCAAGGGCGCAAAGGTGGACGAGCTGCCGACAAAGCCCATGAGGGCATGGGCCAAGCCAAAGGCCCAGATGCTGCCCGACATGCCGGCCCACACAAAGCCGCCACACACGGCCAGCGCACCGACCCACAGCACCGGCATCAAGCCGTGGCGGTCGGCCATGCGGCCCGTCAACAAACCGCCGAGCCCCAAGCTGACCATCATCAGGGTGTAAGGCAGAGACGCATCGGCGCGGCCGACACCAAACTCGGTTTGCACCTCTGGCAACACCACCGAGACGATGTACATGCTGCTGTTGCCCAGCACCACCAAGCCCAAGGTGATGAGCAAGCGCCATGCGGCTTGGCGTGAATCAATGAGGGAGGGGTCGGCGGGTGTGGCTTTCATCGGGCCCAATTTAGCCGATGCGCATGGGCCGACTTGTCGTGTGCGTTACTGGGGTAGAGCGTTGGCCTTTCTGCCCACGGTCCACGGTCTGCGGTCCGCGGTTCACAGACCGCGGATAAAAGTGGTTTAGTCGGGCGTGGTCTGACGGATTGCCGCTTGTGGGGCCGGACTGGCCGCTTTGGCAAACAGGGGCACCAAGCCCATCAATGCGGCCAGCATCCAAAATGCGCTGGTCAAACCGGCCACCTCAGCGACCCCGCCCACCAAGGCAGGTCCCATCAGGTAGCCTGCATAACCCAGGGTGGTTACGGCCGAAATGGCCGAGGCGGTGGGCATGGTGCTTTGCCGTCCGGCTTGCCGAAACAAAACCGGCACGATGTTCGAGGCGCCCAGGCCAATCAAAACGAAGCCGGCCATGGCAAACCCAAAGCGTGGCCACATCAGCAAGCCGATGAAGCCCAACAACACCGCCAACCCGCCCCAAAAAATCACCTTGCGATCGCCAAAGCGCGCCGTCAAGGCGTCGCCACTGAAGCGGCCCACGGTCATCGCCACCGAAAACATGACATAGCCCAAACCCGCACCTTCAGGCGCGCTCAGGTTCATCTCGGTCATCAGCAGGGCGCTCCAGTCGAGCAAGGCCCCCTCTACCAAAAAGGCGACGGCGGTCAGCACCGACAAAATCACCACGGGCCCCCGGGGTAAAGCCATCAAGGGACTCGAACCTTCTGCCGCTGGCGCCGCGGTTTTCAGCAAACGCGGCGCGGCCACCACCAAGGCAGCGAAGATCAGCGCCGAGCACATCACAGCAGCACTGAGCAGCGTGAACGTTTGCGATAAAAGTGCCGTCACCAAGGCCGCACCCGAAAATCCGCCAACGCTGAAAAACGCATGAAAGCCCGACATCATGGGCCGACCTGAGCCCCGCTCCACTTCAATGGCATGGATGTTCATGGCCACATCCAGCGAGCCCAAGTCGCCCCCAAACACGAGCAATGCTGCGCCCATCAAGAGCATGGAGTCCGCCACAGCCAACACAGGCAACATCAATGCCATGCACAGCCCGCCCAGCAGCACAATGGGCTTGCAGCCATAGCGTGCACACAAGGGACCGGTGCGCACCATGGCCGCCACAGAGCCCAAGCCCAAGCACAGCAGCAAGAGCCCGAGTGACTGGTCATCGATTTGCAAGCGTTGCTTCACAAAAGGCACCATCGGGGCCCAAGCCGAAGCCGCAACGCCCGAGATCCAAAATGCCAGTCGGGTGGCGAGGCGAGAGGCCGGCGTGTTGGGCGCGTTCAGGGACAGATCGGGCATAGGCTTCATCATATTTTCAAATCACACCCCGACCCGCCCGAGGTGCCAGAAAAAAGCCCCGCCAGACGCAAGTCCAGCGGGGCTGTTGAGCGGTGAAAAAGCGTTCAGCTCAACAAGGCATTGACCCGTTTCACATAAGCGGCAGGATCGGCGGGCAAGCCGCCTTCGGCCAGCAAAGCTTGGTCAAACAAGATGTGCGCCAGGTCGTGGAAGTGCACCGAGCCATCGAGTTTTTTCACCAGCGCGTGATCGGGGTTGACCTCCAGCACCGGTTTGACTTCGGGGGCTTGCTGTCCGGCTTGCTTGAGCATGCGGGCCAGTTGCATGCTCATGCCGTCGTCGGTCACCACCAAGCAGGCGGGGCTGTCCACCAAGCGGCTGGTCACACGCACGTCTTCGGCTTTGTCTTTGAGCGCTTCTTTGAGCTTGGCCAACACGGGTTTGAAAGTTTCGGCGGCCTCTTCGGCGGCTTTTTTCTCTTCTTCGTCCTGCAGTTTGCCCGGATCAAATGCGCCCTTGGCCACGCTTTGCAGCGGTGTGCCCTCGAACTCGTTGACAAAGTTCAACGCCCACTCGTCCACGCGGTCGGTCATCAACAAAACTTCGATGCCTTTTTTCTTGAAGACTTCGAGTTGGGGGCTGTTCTTAGCAGAAGCCAAGGTGTCGGCCGTGATGTAGTAAATCGCGTCTTGGCCCTCCTTCATGCGGGCCTTGTAGTCGGCAAAGCTGACGCTCACGGTGTCGCTGGTGCTCGAGGCAAAACGCAACAGCTTGGACAAGCGGCCTTGGTTACCAAAGTCTTCGCCCAAACCTTCTTTCAGCACCGCCCCAAACTCGGCATAAAACCGGGTGTATTGGCCTTGCTTGGCTTTGTCTTCGTCGCTCAGCACATCGGTCACACCTTCAGTGGCCTCGGGCGCTTTATCGTGTTTGGCCAAGTCTTCCAACATGGACAGCACGCGCTTGGTACAACCTTCGCGAATGGCTTTCACATCGCGACTTTCTTGCAACAGTTCACGGCTCACGTTCAGCGGCAAATCGGCGGAATCCACCACCCCTTTGACAAAGCGCAGGTAGCTGGGCATCAGGGCTTCGGCCTCGTCCATGATGAAGACGCGTTTCACATACAACTTGATGCCGGCTTTTTTGTCGCGGTTCCACAAATCTTGCGGCGCCTTGCTGGGGATGTAAAGCAACTGGGTGTACTCGGTGCTGCCTTCCACGCGGTTGTGCGTCCACGTCAGTGGAGCCTCGAAGTCGCGGCTGATTTGCTTGTAAAAATCAGCGTATTGCTCATCGCTGATGTCTTTCTTGGGGCGGGTCCACAAAGCGCTGGCTTTGTTGATGGTTTCCCACTCACCCGTTTTGAGCATGGCGCCGGGTTGGCGACCGCCTTTTTCATCGTTGGGATCGATCAGATCACCGTCTTTCCACTCTTCCTTTTCCATCAAGATGGGCAAGCTGATGTGGTCGGAGTATTTGCCAACGATTTCTTTGAGCTTCCAGGTGTTGGCGTACTCCAGTGCCTCTTCGCGCAAATGCAAGATCACGCTGGTGCCGCGTTGTGCGCGGGTGATGGTTTCCACCTCAAAGTCACCGGTGCCGCCGCTGATCCAGCGCACGCCTTCTTCGGCCTTGGCCCCTGCTCGGCGTGTTTCGACGGTGATTTTTTCAGCGACGATGAAGCCCGAATAAAACCCCACGCCAAATTGGCCGATCAATTGGGCATCTGATTTTTGATCGCCACTCAACTTGCTCATGAAGTCTTTGGTGCCGCTCTTGGCGATCGTGCCCAAGTGGTCAATCGCTTCTTGCGCTGTCATGCCGATGCCGTTGTCGGTGATCGTCAAAGTCTTGGCTGCTTTGTCGAAAGACAAGCGCACCTGCAGTTCGGGCGCGTCTTCGTAAAGGGCATTGTTGTTCAGGGCTTCAAAGCGCAGCTTGTCGCAAGCGTCAGAGGCGTTGGAGATCAGCTCGCGCAAGAAGATTTCTTGGTTGGAATACAGCGAGTGTGTGACCAAGTGCAACAGTTGTGCGACTTCGGCCTGAAAGGCATGGGTTTGCTTGCTCATATCAATGAAAGAGAAAAGTGAAGAGAGAAAAATGGAAAGACAAAAAACCAAAACGCCCCGCATTTGGGGGCGTTTATCCCGATTTCAAGAGGGGATTATTTGGTGAGTGCGCCGATGTCTTTGTTCCAGCGTTCGAGCAAACGGCGCCGCTCAGCGGACTTGCCGTATTTTTCAAAGTCATATTTGATCAGGCGAACGTTGTCCATCGATGGAATGCGTGGGTCGGGTTTGAAGGTTTTGTTGGCAGGGCTTTGCAGGCTGTCCGCTTTGGCGCCAATCGCTTGACCTTCAGGGCCCATCAGCCAGTCGTAATAGCGCTTGGCGTTGGCTGCGTTGCGCGCGCCTTTGACCATCGCAATGCCGCCAATTTCGTAGCTGGTCCCTTCGCACGGTGCGGCCGTAACGACGGGGTATTTGTTGTGTCGCCAGGCGTCAAATCCAAAGATGAAACTGATGCCCACAGCGACCTCGCCCTTGGCCACATTGGGGGCTTGAGCAGTGGCGCTGCGGGTGTATTGCGTGATGTTTTTGTGCAGCGCCTTCATGTACTCAAAGGCGGCGTCCTCGCCCATCAATTGCACCAGTCCGGCGAGGATGGTGTACGCCGTGCCGCTGGACGCGGGGTGCGAAATTTCAATTTCGTTTTTGTAGACGGGGTTGATCAAATCTGCCCAGCATTTGGGGGCGGGGAGTTTCTTTTTCTTGAGCAATTCGGTGTTCCAACCAAACCCAATGGCACTGGTGTAGAAGCCGCCAACCATGTTTTGCGTCATGGCGTACTGGCGCACGCTCCAGCTGTGCAGGTCGTTCATGTAGTCGGGGCGATAAGGTGTGAGTAACCCAATTTCTGCGGCCTGCAAGAAGGGGTCGCCAGTGCCGCCCCACCACAGATCGGTTTTGGGATTGGCCGCTTCAGCGCGCAATTGGGCCAATGCTTCGCCAGTGGCTTTGCGTGTTTGATTCACGCTGATGCCGGTGGCCTTGGTGAATTCTTTGGCCGCCATCTCACACCAAGTTTGGTCGGTGCTGCAAATGGCGTTGAGGCTGTTGGTTTGCGCAGAGGCAGAGTTGAACGCCATGCTGGCCAACAAAACACATACCGCGGGAAGCTTCAAAGGCATGAGGGACTCCTAAAAAGAGGGGTGAGATTCTGACTGATAAAAAAACGGACCATGGGGTTGTGGGGCAGGCCGGCTATTTTCAGCCTTGATATTGTGAATGCAGTGGCGGCGGGCTCGGTCAAAACGATTCGTTCGGGCCCAGATAGCGCCATTGGCCGGCAGGCATCTGCCCCAATTGCACACCGCCCATTCGGATGCGCTTGAGGCCCACTACTTTGAGGCCCACTTGTTCGCACATGCGCCTGATTTGGCGCTTTTTGCCTTCGGTCAGCACAAAGCGCAACTGTTCCGGGTTTTGCCATTCCACTTTGGCGGGCTTGAGGGGTTTGCCGTCCAAACTCAGACCATGGCGCAGGCGTTGCAGTTGGGCCGCCGGAAACACGGCTTGCACGTTGGCACTGACCCGGTCGAAGTCGCCAATGACGGTCAATGCGTTGGCTTTGCCACCGTAAGTGGCCGAAGCGGCCGAGGCGGCGGCGGTGTTCTCGTGCCCCGTGTAGGCCACGCGCACCAGATATTCTTTTTCCATCTCGGAGTCTTCGCCGATCAGTTGGCGCGCCACGCGGCCGTCTTGTGTCAGCACGAGCAAGCCCGTGGAGTCAATGTCGAGCCGGCCCGCTGGCGCCAAGCCGCGCAGGTGCGGTGGCGTGAAGCGCATTTTGCTGGGGTCGCCCATCCAATGGCTGCGTGGGTTGATCAGCGTGATGGCCGGTTCGTGGCCGTCCTCGGCCTGCCCGCTCACATAGCCCATGGGCTTGTGCAACAAAATGGTGACTTGACGTTCTTGTTGTTGCTCGGCCGCTTTGTCGACCGTGATGCGGTCCGACAGCGTGACTTGCTGGCCCATGCTGGCCGGCAGCCCATTCACCTTGACCCAACCTTGCTCGATCCAGGCATCGGCTTCGCGGCGCGAGCACATGCGCAGCTCGGCCATGCGTTTGTTCAGGCGCGAGGTGCCGCTGGGCGCGGCGGCTTCGCCTTTGCCTTCAGGGCGGGGGGCGCGTTTGAAAACCGGGGGCTGGGTCATGGGTTCAGTGAGGCAAAAAGAAGTTGAGCGATTGTCCGCTGTTTTTGATGGCAGAGCTTGTGGAGTGTGGTGGGAGTCGCGCCCAGCGCGCGATCGATTGTCCAGTGGCCATGGCTCACTTTCGCGCACAGGGTGCTGCTCCTGCACGCGATCTAAAAC
>JBJOIR010000020.1:0-28965 GCA_046047055.1 Pseudomonadota bacterium
AAGACATCCGTGAAGTGGTGCATGCCGAAGCCGACCCGAGCAAAGTCGACACCGTCATCATCATCAACCTGTGTGTGCCCACGGCCAGTGGGGTGCCACTGCAGTTGTTGCCCAAAGAGATCAATGGTGTGCGCATCATCGGCATTGATGTGCCGGGTTTTGGCGTGCCCACCCATGCCGAAGCGAAAGATGTGCTGGCCGGGGCGATGCTGAAATACGCCCGCGAAGAAATCATCAGCGGCCCCGTCGCCGCGCCGCGTGCCGGACGGGGTGACAAACCCACGGTCGCCTTGCTGGGCGAGATGTTCCCGGCCGACCCGGTCATCATTGGTCAAATGCTGGCCCCCATGGGCTTGGCCGCTGGGCCCGTGGTGCCCACCCGCGAATGGCGCGAGTTGTATGCCGCGCTCGACTGCTCGGTGGCGGCTGCCATTCACCCGTTCTATACCGCCAGCGTGCGCGAGTTCCAGGCCGCAGGTCGGCCCGTGGTGGGCTCGGCACCCGTGGGGCTTGAGGGCACACAAGACTGGTTGCAAAACATCGGCCAAGCTGCCGGCATTGCACAAGCCCAGATCGATGTGGCGCGCAACCAAGCGCTCACACAAATGCGTGGGCTGTTGATGCAAAAGCCCATCTCAGGGCGCATCACGTTGAGCGGCTACGAAGGCTCGGAGCTGCTGGTGGGGCGTTTGCTCATCGAGTGCGGTGCCGATCTGCGCTACGTCGGCTCGGCATGCCCAGCCACTGCCTGGAACGCGCAAGACATTGCCTGGTTGCAAGCCAAAGGCGTGCAGGTGCAAATGCGTGCCTCGCTCGAGCAAGACCTGAATGCCATGTACGAATACCGGCCACAGTTGGCCATTGGCACCACCCCTGTGGTGCAGATTGCCAAGCAAAACAGCGTGCCCTCGTTGTACTTCACCAACCTGATTTCGGCGCGGCCTTTGATGGGCGTTGCCGGTGCTGGATCGTTGGTGCAGGTGGTGCAAGCCGCCATGGGCAACCAGCGCCGCTTTGATGCGATGAAAGAATTTTTTGGCGATGTCGGCGCAGGCCATGCCGCTGGCGTTTGGGAGTCGGTGCCCAAAGACCGGCCCGAGTTCAAAGCCGAGACCCGCCGCCAAATTGAAAAGCTCTTGAAAAAGCGCAAGGCCGAGGAGATGGGCTCATGAACACCGTATCCACGCCGCCCAGCACGGTGGCCAAAGCCAAGTCGCCGCTCATCTTGGACCACGACCGCGCCGGTGGTTATTGGGGTGCGGTGTATGTGTTCACCGCCATCAAGGGTTTGCAGGTGGTGATCGATGGGCCCGTGGGTTGCGAAAACCTGCCGGTCACCTCGGTGCTGCACTACACCGATGCATTGCCACCGCACGAGTTGCCGATTGTGGTGACCGGGCTGGCCGAAGAACAACTTGGACGCGAGGGCACCGAAGGGGCCATGAAACGCGCCCACGCCACCCTCGACCCCGAACTGCCCGCCGTGGTGGTGACAGGCTCGATTGCCGAGATGATTGGCGGCGGTGTGACGCCCGAGGGCACCAACATTGCCCGCTTTTTGCCGCGCACCATCGACGAAGACCAGTGGCAGTGCGCCAACCGCGCCATGTATTGGTTGTGGAGCGAATATGGCCTGCGCAAAGTGCCAGCACGCAAACCGTTTGAAGAACGGCCTGCCGGTGAGAAGCCGCGCGTCAACATCATTGGCCCCAGCTACGGCACCTTCAACAGCCCCAGTGACCTGGCCGAAATTCGCCGCTTGGTGCAGGGCATTGGCGCCGAGGTCAACATGGTCTTCCCCTTGGGCAGCCACTTGGCCGATGTCTCGCGTTTGGTCGAAGCCGATGTGAACATCTGCATGTACCGCGAGTTTGGCCGCATGTTGTGCGAGGCCTTGGAGCGACCCTATTTGCAAGCGCCGATTGGCATGCACAGCACCACTTACTTCTTGCGCAAGTTGGGTGAGCTGCTGCACCTCGACCCCGAGCCTTTCATCGAGCGTGAAAAACACACCACGCTCAAACCCATGTGGGACTTGTGGCGCTCGGTCACGCAAGACTTTTTTGCCACGGCCAGCTTTGCCGTGGTGGCAGGCGAAACCTATTCGCGGGGTTTGAAAAACTTCCTAGAAAACGAAATGGGCTTGCCCTGCCGCTTCAGCGTCTCGCGCAGTGCCGGCCAAAAGACCGACAACGCCAATGTGCGCGAGATGGTCAAAACCCAAACGCCGCTGATTTTGTTTGGCAGCTACAACGAGCGCATGTACCTGAGTGAAATCTCAGGCGGCAGCCCCATGCGGGCGGCATTCATTCCAGCGTCTTTCCCGGGCGCCATCATTCGCCGCCACACCGGTACCCCTTTCATGGGGTACAGCGGTGCGACTTATGTGGTGCAAGAGGTGTGCAATGCGCTGTTTGATGCGCTCTTTCACATCTTGCCCTTGGGCAGTGAGATGGACAAAGTGGAAGCCACGCAAGCGCGTGGCGTGGTGGCGCCCAACGCCAGTTGGCAAGACCAAGCCCAACAGCGCCTGCGCGATGTGGTGCAAAGCCAACCCGTGTTGGTGCAAATTTCGGCGGCCAAGCGTTTGCGCGACCAAGCCGAGCAGCTCTCGCAGTCACAAGGTCAAAACGAAGTGACCGAAGCCCATGTCAACGCGGCCAGTCGCGAACTGGGTCTGGGAGTGGCGGCATGAACAAGCACACCGAATTTCAAACATGCACAGGCAACGACAAGGTCGATGTCTGGCTCAGGATGTCGTGGCCTTTGGCTGCGGATGCCCATCTGCGCGGGCTGTGCGCACCCCGGGTCGCAAGGCCTCGTTAACAGGAGAAATCAATGTCCACAAAGACATCCATTTCCGGACTCACCGATGAGGAAGCCCAGGAATTTCACCACTACTGGATGCAAGGCACCGTGGGATTTACAGCAGTTGCTGTATTGGCCCACATCTTGGTCTGGGCGTGGCGTCCCTGGTTCTGAGTCAGAGCCTGATTTTTTTAACCTTTGATTGACGGAGTCACTGTCATGCAAAACACAACCCACCTCAATGAGGACCATTCGCGTGCGGATGAGTCTCCAGCGTTTTGGTCCATTTTCATCATTGGATTCGGATGCCTGTTCGTGGTCGTCGTACTGGCCAAGCTGGTCGGCGTTCATTGGCGGGATCTGCTGCCCGGTGCAGAAGATGCCAAAAGCATGAGTCAGGGGGTGAAAGCTGCGGTGTACACCTTCATGTCCCACATCATTTAGGAGATTCACCATGTGGAGAATTTGGCGTCTTTACGATCCGCTGCGTGCCATGGTAGTTCAGGGCATTTTCTTGTTTGGCTTGGCCGCGATGATTCACCTCATCTTGCTCAGCACAAACAAATTCAACTGGCTCGACGGGGCGAAAAAACCCGTAGCTGCATCGGCGCAAAACTCGCCGCTGCCTACCGCGGTGGCTTCGCTGCCCGCACCCAAGTCCTGATTCAGGACTTGCTGTTCAGATGCCGTCATTGAAATCCATTCAATGCGGCATCTGCTGATCTACAGAAGCAGGAGGACCAAGCCATGGCCATGTTGAGTTTTGAAAAAAAGTACCGTGTTCGCGGTGGAACCCTGCTGGGTGGCGACTTGTTCGACTTCTGGGTGGGTCCCTTTTACGTCGGATTTTTCGGCGTCACCACATTGTTTTTCTCGTTCCTGGGCACGGCGCTCATTTTGTGGGGAGCCTCACAAGGCCCGACCTGGAACCTTTGGCAGATCAGCATCGCACCGCCTGATTTGTCTTACGGCTTGCGCTTTGCGCCCCTGATGGAAGGCGGCCTGTGGCAGCTCATCACGGTGTGTGCGATAGGGGCGTTTGTCTCTTGGATGCTGCGCGAGGTCGAAATCTGCCGCAAATTGGGCATGGGCTTTCACGTGCCCTTTGCGTTTGGTGTGGCCATCTCGGCTTATGTCACTTTGGTGGTGGTGCGTCCAGTGCTCATGGGGGCATGGGGCCACGGCTTCCCGTATGGCATTTACAGCCACTTGGACTGGGTCTCTAACGTGGGCTACCAGTACCTGCACTTTCACTACAACCCGGCACACATGATTGCCGTGAGTTTCTTCTTTGCCAGTGTGTTTGCTTTGTCGCTGCACGGTGGTTTGATTTTGTCGTCGACCAACCCCGCACCCGGCACCGTGGTGAAGACGCCTGAACACGAAGACACGTTCTTCCGCGACATCATTGGCTACTCGATCGGCACCCTGGGCATCCACCGCTTGGGCTTGTTCTTGGCGCTTGCCGCCGTGTTGTTCAGCGCCTTGTGCATCGTGCTCAGTGGCCCCTTCTGGAGCCGTGGCTGGCCCGAATGGTGGAGCTGGTGGTTGAACATGCCGATCTGGTCCCAGTGGCCGGTTTGAGTCGGACTGCACACCCAGACCAAATTCAAAGAATTGAGGAGTACCGCAAATGGCCGACTATCAAAACCTGTTCACCACGGTGCAAGCCGTGGGTCCAGTGCACCACGGGGTGGCACTGGGGCATGGCAACAGCCCACGCACCGGGCAGCCCCTGATCAACTACTGGATCGGCAAGCTGGGCAATGCGCAGTTGGGGCCGATTTATTTGGGCGGTTTGGGCCTGATCTCTCTGGTCTGCGGCCTGATCGCTTTCACGCTGATCGGCATGAACATGCTGGCCTCGGTCAACTACGACCCGATTCAGTTTGTGCGCCAACTCTTTTGGTTGTCGCTGGAGCCACCACCGCCAAGTTACGGCTTGGGCATTCCGCCGCTCAACCAAGGCGGGTGGTTTTTGATTGTGGGTCTCTTCCTCACCGCTTCGGTGTTGTTCTGGTGGGCTCGCACTTACCGCCGTGCGGTTGAGTTGGGCATGGGCACACACATCGCGTGGGCCTTTGCAGCGGCCATTTGGCTGTTTTTGGTGCTGGGCTTGTTCCGTCCCATTTTGATGGGCTCATGGGGCGAAGCCGTGCCCTACGGCATCTTCTCGCACCTCGATTGGACGGCGGCGTTCTCGCTGCGCTACGGCAACTTGTTCTACAACCCCTTCCACGCGCTGTCGATCGTCTTCTTGTACGGCTCTGCGCTGTTGTTTGCCATGCACGGCGCGACCATTTTGGCGGTGACCCGTTTTGGTGGTGAGCGCGAGATTGAGCAAATCACCGACCGCGGCACGGCCTCTGAACGTGCGGCCTTGTTTTGGCGCTGGACCATGGGCTTCAACGCGACCATGGAATCGATTCACCGTTGGGCCTGGTGGTTTGCGGTGCTGTGCCCCATCACCGGCGGCATTGGCATCTTGCTCACCGGCACCGTGGTGGACAACTGGTACCTGTGGGCCATCAAGCATGGGGTGGCACCGCCATACCCCGAAATCTTTCCAGCGATGGCTGACCCCGCACTGAGCCAAGGAGGCAAGCCATGAACACGCCCACCCACACACGTGCATCAACACCCGCCCTGTGGGCCGGTCGCTGGTGCAAAGCCCTCGGCCTGGCCATGCTGGGTCTGGCCTTGGCCGGTTGCGAGCGCCCCAGCCCCGAGTCTGTGCAAAGCGGTTACCGCGGCACGGGCATGGTGCAGGTCTACAACGCACGCCTGCTCGAAGTCAAAACCGAAAACAACCAACCGCCAGTGGCCATTCCTTCCCCCGGCTCGGACGGCCCCAAGGCATCGCAAGCTTACAAAAACGTGAAGGTGCTTGGCAACCTGAGCGTGGGTGAGTTCAACCGCCTGATGGTGTCGATGAGCAGTTGGGTCGCGCCGCAAGAGGGCTGTGCTTACTGCCACCAATTGCCCAATTTTGAGGATGACAGCAAATACACCAAGGTGGTGGCGCGTCGCATGATCGAGATGACGCAGCACATCAACGCCGACTGGCAACCCCACGTGGCCCAGACCGGTGTGACCTGCTACACCTGCCACCGCGGCGAGCCGGTGCCCAAGGCCATTTGGTTCAAGTCCAACCCACAGCCCTATGGCTCTAACTTCATGGGCGACAAGGCCGGGCAAAACGAGCCTTCTCCGGTGGTCAATTTGTCGTCATTGCCCAATGACCCGTTCACCCCGTTCTTGCTGGGCGACCAAAAGATCCGTGTGAATGGCCCCACGCCATTGCCTTCTGGCAACGCGCAGTCCATCAAGCAGGCCGAGTGGACTTATGGCTTGATGACGCACATGTCCACATCGCTGGGCGTCAACTGCACGTATTGCCACAACACGCAATCGTTCCAAAACTGGGAAAACAGCCCGCCCCAACGCGTGACGGCCTGGCATGGCATTCGCATGGCCCGAGACCTGAACCTGACCTACATGGAGCCCTTGACCGAGGTCTTCCCGGCGCACCGCAAAGGCCCCACAGGTGACGTCGCCAAGCTCAACTGCGCCACTTGCCACCAAGGGGCTTACAAGCCACTCAACGGTGCGCCCATGGCCAAAGACTTTCCGGAGTTGTTGAAACCTGCTTTGGCAGCGGCCAAAGTGGCGGCCAAATAACCGGTTTTGCCGGACTGCCCTTTGCCGAAAGCCACGTCATGGAAGCCAGCGCACCCCTTCATGACCCGCTCTCTGGCGTGGTGGTGGTGCTGTTGGCTGACTTTTTGCGCCAGCATCAAGGCTGGGGGTGGCTGCGCTTGGTGGCCGGCCCCACGCCTTACAAAGACGTGCCGGGCATGACCATGGCCAAGGTCATGGGCAGTGGTCATGGCGGCGGCTTCAGCTTGCGGCCCAGCGCCACCCACCAAGGCCTGATTTGCACCTTCAGCCATTTGGATTGGGCACAAAAATTTCTTGAAAGCCCGGCCATCGAGGCCTACCGCAGCCGCGCCCGAGAGTGCTGGACAGGGGTGTTGGCGGTTCAGTCGGCCAGAGGCCATTGGGACAAACAAGCCTGGCAAGCCAGCAGCGCACAGGCGCTGGGTGCGCAGGCCCAGCCGCAAGCCGACGCAGCCAATGAAGCGCCATTGGCCGTTCTCACACGCGCCAGCATTGTGCCCACCAAGGCCATGGCGTTTTGGCGTTATGCCCCAGCGGCGCAAGCCGACTTGGGCCAAGCGCCGGGTTGCCTGCTGGCCATGGGTTTGGGCGAAGTGCCATTGGTGCGGCAGTGCACTTTCAGTTTGTGGAAAGACACCGCTGCCATGCTGCAATACGCCCACCAAGGGGCGCACCAGACGGCCAGTGCTGCGGCCTACAAGCACCAGTTTTTTTCAGAGTCGCTGTTTGTGCGCATGCAGGTGCTGCAAATGTCAGGGCTCTGGCAAGGCAAAACTTTCAACCTGCCCGCTGGCGGCCGGCCACCGCACGGAGCGGCCCACCCAACAGGGTTGCAAACACAGCCTGAGTCGCATGACCACGCACTGGAGACCAGCCATGTCTGAGCACCGGGTGGTCATCGTCGGGGCGGGCATGGGCGGCTTGTGCAGCGCCCTGTTGTTGGCTCACCAGGGGCTCGATGTCACCGTGGTGGAGTCCTCCGGTGCGCCTGGTGGCAAGGTGCACAGCCGCGAAGTGAACGGCGTGTCCATCGACAGCGGCCCGACCGTGTTCACCATGCGCTGGGTCTTTGATGCGTTGTTGAGCAAGGTGGGCACCAGCTTAGAGGCCGAGATGAACATCACGCCTTTGCAGGTGTTGGCGCGTCATTTTTGGCCCGACGGCAGTCAGCTGGATTTGTCGGCAGATGCCGCCGCCAGTGAGGCTGCCATTGCGGCTTGGTCGGGCGGCGACGAAGCCCGGCGATTCAGAGAATTTTGCAAAACCACTCGACAGCTTTATGCCACGCTGGAAGGGCCGATGATTCGGGCACAACGCCCCAGCATGGCCGGCTTCATGGGCGATTTGGGGCTCAAAGGGTTGGGCGTGTTGGCCCAACTGGGGCCCATGCGCAGCCTGTGGCAACAACTCGGTCACCAATTCACCGACCCGCGTTTGCGCCAATTGTTTGCCCGTTACGCCACCTACTGCGGCTCATCGCCGTGGCAGTCACCCGCCACCCTCATGCTGATCGCGCAGGTCGAGATGGACGGGGTCTGGTCGGTCGAGGGCGGCATGGTCGGCATGGCCCAAGCGCTGGCCCGGGTGGCCAAGCGGCGCGGCGCCGTGTTCAAGTACCACAGCACCTGTCAGCGCATCGAAGAGCGGCAGGGCAGGGTCTGTGGGGTGCACTTGCAGTCGGGCGAATTTTTGCCGGCCGATCGTGTGATTTTCAATGGCGATGCGGCCGCACTGCGGCAAGGCTTGTTGGGTGACGGTGTCCGCCGCGCGGTGCCTGAAATAGCGCCGCCGCGTTCCTTGTCGGCCTTGACGTGGTCGATGCACAGCCCCACCGAGGGTGTGACGTTGGACCGGCACAACGTGTTTTTTCACAGCACTTACGCCAGCGAGTTCGAAGACATTTTTGAGCACCAGCGCCTGCCCGAACACCCCACCGTTTATGTCTGTGCGCAGGACCGACCCGGGCCCGTCACGCCGGGTCAAGCCGAACGAATTTTCTGTCTGGTCAACGCCCCTGCTTGCGGAGATGGCAATGAGATCACCGAGGAGGCCATCGAACAATGTCAAACCCGCACCTTTCAACACCTGAGGCAACTGGGTCTGCCACTGCAGCCTCAAACGAGCCCTTCGATTCGAACGACACCGCAGGACTTTCATCGGCGCTTTCCGGCCAGCGCCGGAGCGTTGTACGGGCAGGCGACGCACGGCTGGACCAGCATCTTCCAAAGACCTGGCTCCACCACAGCGCTGCAGGGCCTGTTTTTGGCGGGGGGCAGTGTGCACCCGGGGCCGGGCGTGCCGATGGCGGCTTTGTCCGGGCAGCGGGCGGCCGAGGCGCTGATGGCGAGCCTCGCTTCGACCAAAAAGTACCAGACGGAGGCTACCTTTGGTGGTATGTCGATGCCATGAGTGACGACGGACAACACGGCATCACCCTGATTGCCTTTGTTGGCAGTGTGTTCTCGCCTTATTACGCCTGGGCGCGGGGGCGCGGCCGTGCGCAAGCCGACCACCATTGCGCCTTGAATGTGGCGATTTACAGCAAAGGCCACAAGCGTTGGGCCATGACCGAGCGCGGTCAGCGCCATTGCGCGCGCAGTGCGCGCCAGTTCACCATTGGCCCAAGCCAACTGAGCTGGGATGGTGACTGCCTCACCATCGACATTGACGAAGTCGGGGTACCGTTGCCACGCCGCATTCGGGGCCGCATCAAGCTCTGGCCGCAACAGTTGTTTGGCTATTCCACGCCCTTGGATGTGGCAGGCCAGCACCGCTGGGGACCTTTGGCGCCCGCTTCGCGCATCGAGGTGAACTTGAGCGCCCCTGATTTGAAATGGCAAGGCCACGCGTATCTGGATTCGAACGAAGGGGATGAGCCCATCGATCGCGGTTTTCACACATGGGACTGGTCGCGTGCCCGCATGCGCGATGGCAGCACCTTGGTGTTTTATGACATGCAAGCACCGGGTACCGAAGACCGTGTGTTGTCGCTGCGCTTCACGCCCAAAGGCACGGTCGAGCCGGTCGACGCGCCGCCTGTGCAGCGCCTGCCCAAGACGGCTTGGCGCATCGATCGGCGCATGCGCAGTGCACAAACCGTGCGGGTGCACGAACAACTCGAGGACACGCCTTTTTACCAGCGGTCCTTGTTGCAGTTTGAGTATGCCCGCGAGCCTTTGCTCGCTTTTCACGAAACCCTGTCGGTGCCCCGTTTGGTGTCACCGGTGGTGCAAGCCATGCTGCCTTGGCGCATGCCGAGGCGGGCTTGAGATGAACTGCCTTGAACCGAATGACTGCGGCCGAAAGGGCCTTGCTGCGTCTGGTTTCAAGGCCCCCCCATTCTTGGCCATGGTGGCCATGAATAGCCCTCGTGCGGGCCGTGCACGTCTTCTGCAAGGAGAAAACTATGTCTAACTCAGACAAAGTCTGGCCAACGGGACTGACCGAGGCCGAATCGGAAGAGATTCACCGTAATCTCATCCAGGGCACGCAGATTTTCGGCATGATTGCCGCATTTGCCCATCTGCTGGCCTATATCTACTCACCCTGGCTCAAGTAAAGGAGCGCCATCATGATCTATTCGAAAATGTGGTGTGTGGTGAAACCAGCGGTTGGTATTCCAGTGTTCATTGCTGCAGTGGCGATTTCGTCCTTCAGCGTGCACTTGGCCCTGACCCTGAACACCACCTGGGTGAAAGCCTTCCTCAATGGCGGTACCAAAGTTGTGGCAATGGCGCCTGCGCCAGCTGCTGCAGTGGCGGATGCTGCGGTGAAGAAGTAAAGGGTGCTAACCCGAACGGCCAGACGCGCAAGCGTCTGGTCTTTCTGATATGACCAAAACAACAACACGATCGTCGCTCTCGCATGTGCTGACCAGCTTAGGTCCGCGCTTTTTGCCTTTTGCCGATGCCGCCAGCGAAGACTTGCCGCTGTCGCGTCTGCTGCGCTTGTCGCTGTTTCAAATTTCTGTCGGCATGGCCATGGTCATGCTGGTGGGCACCCTCAACCGCGTGATGATCGTCGAGCTCAAAGTGCCCGCCACGCTGGTGTCATTCATGGTGGCTTTGCCTTTGTTGATTGCCCCGCTGAGGGCCTTGATTGGTTTTCGCTCCGACAACCACCGCTCGCAATTGGGCTGGCGACGCGTGCCCTACATCTGGATGGGCAGCTTGCTGCAATTTGGTGGCTTTTCCATCATGCCTTTTGCCCTGTTGGTCTTGAGCGGCGCCGGCCAGGCCAGCCATGCACCCGCTTGGGTGGGTTTGCTGGGGGCTGGCGGCGCCTTTGTGCTGGTGGGCTTGGGCATGCACACGGTGCAAACAGCCGGCCTGGCCTTGGCCACCGACTTGGCGCCGCCGGAGAGTCAGCCCAAGGTGGTGGGCCTGATGTATGTGATGCAACTCATTGGCATGATCGGCAGCGCCTTGATGCTGGGCCACCTGCTGCGCGACTACAGTCCTGGCCAATTGATCCGCGTGGTGCAAGCGGTGGCGGTGATGACGCTGGTGCTCAATGTGGCGGCGCTTTGGAAGCAAGAGCCGCGCAGCCGCCTGCGCAAACCCGGCACCCCCAAGGAACACAATTTTTCCCAGTCTTGGCAACTGTTTTGCCAAGGCCCCAACACCGTGCGCCGATTGCTGGCGGTGGGTTTGGGCACCATGGCCTTCACCATGGAAGATGTCTTGCTGGAGCCCTATGGGGGCGAAATTTTGCATTTGTCCGTCTCCAGCACCACGCTGCTCACCGCCATGTTGGCGTTCGGTGGCTTGATGGGTTTTGCTTGGGCCTCACGCGTGCTCAGCCGAGGCGGCGACGCTTACCGCATGGCCAGTTGGGGCGCGTGGGTGGGTTTGCCGGCTTTTGTGGCGGTGATCGCTGCGGCCCCCCTTGATTCGCCGGCTTTGTTTGCCGTGGGTATTTTCCTGATCGGCTTGGGTGGGGGTTTGTTTGCGCATGGCACTTTGACTGCCAGCATGCAATTGGCGCCACCTGAGCAGGTAGGCTTGGCCATGGGAGCTTGGGGCGCGGTGCAGGCCACAGCCGCTGGTGTGGGCATGGCCTGCGGCGGGTTGCTGCGCGATGGCATGGCCATGGTCAGCAGCTCCGTCATGGGTTATTCGGCGGTGTACCTGCTCGAGATGGTGTTGTTGGGCCTCACCCTGTGGGCCATCGCCCCCATGCTCAGGCCCCTTGCACAGACCCCTCAGGCTTCCGCATAATGCTCAGCAATTTCAATCTCCTACACCCTGATGGGCCATTGATTGGATGCCCTTCACCTTTCACTTACTCAAGGAAAAACCATGGAAATTAACCACATCCTCATCATCATCTTCGTGATCTTTTGCGTCTTCATGTTGGCCAATTGGTTGAACCGTCCGACGCCCGACTTTCGCAAAAAGTCCGATGAAAATTCGCACTGAACCACTCCGAGCCTGACGCGCGCGTGCCTGTGACAACCCTTTGGTTTTCAACACGTTCCTTGTCAATACATCCCTGTTGATCGCGCTGTTTTCAGCCGTCCAACAGGCCACCCTTCACAACAGGTTGATCACCATGAACAAATTATCAATTTCGCAAATACGCCAAAAATCGGGTCTTTACTACGCCGTGGGCATCGCCATTTTTTCGTCGCTGTTTGTGGTGGTCGTCGTGATCGCCAAAATCGTTGCCAGCAACAGCTGATTTGCAGTCGCCGCCGCAGAAGAGCAGCAGCGCGCAAGGCGCTGGTCTGCTGACCTGCTGGCCGGCATCATGCCGTGGCTGTGGCTGTGGCTGTGGCTGTGGCTGTGGCTGTGGCTGTGGCTGTGGCTGTGGCTGTGGCGGGTGAGTGTGGATTCATGCGGATTGGTTGCGGTGCCGCATGGCCGCTTGCAGCCACTGGTTGCGAGAGGCAATCTCTGCAAAAGGGGCTCATGCCATCAGGCTCAGGCCATCAGACTCAGGCCATCAGGGGTTCAGGGTTCCAGCATTTGAATCGGTTGTCCTGCGGCCAACAAATCGCGCAGTTGCCGCAAAACCTGCGGACCCGACGCTGAGTAAGGGTCAAAGTTCGGATCGCGCATTTTGACCTTCGGGTCGTCCACCGAGAGATGGATCAAGGCCATGGCCCATTGGCCAAATTGGCGCTCGTTGATTTCTTCGTAGTTCAACAAAGTCACACCGTGGTGCCGGTTGTCGGCACAGATGCGTCGGTACAACGCATTCACACGGTCACGCTCGCCCTCCAGCACCTGCAAGAAGAAGCCTTGGCCTTGGCACAACACGCCGGTGATGCCCTGCACAGGGTTGTGTTTGTGCGCTTGCACCAAAATGCTGGTGGTCATGGTGGTGGTTTGCGGGCCGGTCGCTTGGCTCACATACAGCAAGCGCACATGGATGTTTTGCAACGGGGCTCTCATGGGGCTACGCGCAGGGAATGCAAAGGGTTCACAGTCATGCCCGGTGAGGCCCGGTCAGGGCGAAGGGCTGGTGGCATTGCGGTTGAGGCGTTCGCTTTCGCGGCGCTCCAACAACTCCAGCATCCAGGCCACACGCTGGGGCATGGCACGGTTCGGAAAATAGGCTTTGTGGCCCTTGAAGGGCATGGCATCGCGGCAGCCTTGCACCATGTCCACAATGGCGGCCAAGGGTTCGGGCGTGTGCTCGCTCACCCGAATCCAGTGCACTTGTGTCCACGCACTCGCCAGCAACATGAGCTTGCGGGTGGCGCTGACCACGGTACGTTTGTCGACAGAATTCAAGCCATCGCGGCGCAATTGGTGGCCGATTTCGGCATAAATCATGCTGGCCGCGCAAATGGCGGCGCGGCAGTCGGGCGGCAAGGCCGCAATGCCGGAGTGGGCCTGTTTGTACAAACGGTCGGCTTCGTCCAGCAAGCGCGTCACCACCACAGAGAGGGGGTGACTGAACGTCGGTTTTTCCAACCAAGCTTCTGGGCGAATGCCGGCTTCAATCAGCCAGCGGCGGGGCAGGTAAATGCGGCCAATGCTGGCATCGTGCCCGACATCGCGGGCAATGTTGGTCAGTTGCATGGCCACACCCAACTCGCAAGCGCGCGCCAATGTGTCCATGCTTTGGGGTCCCATGATCCAGCTCATCATGGCGCCCACACTGCCGGCCACACGAGCCGCGTAGGCATGCAGGTCTTCGATGCTGTCGTAGGTGCGGCCCTCGGCATCCCAAGCAAATCCCTCGATCAACGCGTCCAGCAAATGGCGCGGCAGCTGGTATTGCTGCACGACCAAACTCAGCGCATGGTCTTCCACATGGTCCAACGGGGTGCCTGCATAGATCGCATCCAAGCGTGCCTTCAGCACCTCCAGCGGAACATCGCCTTCAGAGGCTTCGTCGACCAAGTCGTCGGCCACACGGCAAAAGGCATACAAGGCAATGGCCGCGGTGCGCACACGCGGGGGCAACAAACGGCTGGCTGCAAAAAAGGTTTTCGATCCCCCTTGCATCATGGCCACGCAGGCCTGCAAGTCTTGCGAGTCGAAGTCCAGCACCGGTGTTGCCACAGGCGCTGACGGTGTCGGTGTCGGTGTCGGTGCACTTGAACCTGCACCGCCGGTGGGCATCAACCGAAGATGGGCGCCTTGGTTAGGCAGGGACATGGGGAACCACCGTTTCTAGGGCTTTGGCAGACATCAACACACCCGGCACGCCGGCGCCGGGGTGGGTGCTGGCGCCCACCACAAACAGGCCCGGCACATCTTCGCTGCGGTTGTGGGGGCGAAACCAAGCGCTTTGCAACAGCAAGGGCTCAAGGCCAAAGCCAGCGCCTTTGTAAGACCACAAGTTGTCATGAAAATCTTGAGGCGTGCTGACCTTGCTGGTCACGATGGCATCGCGCAAGCCCGGCAAGACACTGGCTTCCAGGCTCTCGGCGATGGCGGCGCGGTAGGTTTCGGCAAAGGCGGGCCAGTCGGTGCCGCTGTCTAAATGGGGCACGGGCGAGAGCACATAAAAGGTGTCGCAGCCCGCCGGTGCCAGCGCCGGGTCGGTGGCTGTGGGGCGGTGCAGATACAGGCTGAAGTCTTTGGCCAGCTTGTGTTTTTTGAAGATGTCTTGCAACAAACCTTGGTAGCGCGGACCGAGCACCATCATGTGGTGGGGCACATCGGGGTATTGCTTGGAGGTGCCGAAATACCAGACGAACAATCCCATCGAGTAATGGCCCTTGGCGATTTTTCGGTCGGTCCACACCCGTCGATGCTCAGGGGCCACCAGGTTTTTGTAGGTCCAAGCGGTGTCGCCGTTGCTCACCACAATGTCGGCCGGTACAAATTCGCCACTGTGCAGTTCGACCCCACAGGCCCTGCCGTCTTCAATGCGAATGCGCACGACCGGCGCGTTGCAGCGCAGCGGCACGCCGCGCTCCTTCAACAAGCCCACCAAACCTTTGACGATGGCGCCCGTCCCGCCCATGGCCGAGTGGACGCCCCAAGTGCGTTCGAGCGAGTTGATGAGCGCGTAAGCGCAGGTCACGGCAAACGGGTTGCCCCCAATCAACAGGGGGTGAAAGCTCATCACAATGCGCAGTTTGTCGTTGCGGATGTGTTTGGCCACCAAGCTGTACAGGCTGCGCCACGCACCCATGCGCAAAAAATCGGGGATGGCAGCCATCAGGTCGCTGACTTTGTCAAAGGCGATATCGCCCATGCCCTCAAAGCCCAAGGTCTTGCAGCGTTCGGCTTCTTCTAAAAAGCGTTCATAGCCCGGCAGGTCCGAGGGCTCAAAGCGGGCCACCTCGGCGCGCATGTGTTCGGGGTCACCGTTGTAGTCAAACCATGTGCCGTCGGCAAATCGAACCCGATAAAACGGGTCCATCGCGACCAACTTCACATCGTCTGCAAAGTTTTTGCCGCACAGGGCCCACAGTTCTTCAAGCAAAAAGGGCGCCGTGATGATGGTCGGCCCGGCATCGAAAGTGAAGCCATCTTGGTGGTGCACATAAGCGCGGCCACCCGGTGCATCGAGTTTTTCAAATACCTTGACCTCATAGCCCTTGACGCTCAGGCGGATGGCGGCGGCCAAGCCGCCAAATCCGCTGCCAATGACCACGGCCACTGGGCGTCGTCGGGCTGTGGTCATGGCGTTTCGGCTAGGCCCCTGCGGTGAGGCCGGAATGCCGAAACCTTCGGTGCGATACGCATGGGCGTTGCTGTTCATGGTGGCCTTTAGGGGGGGGTGGTCAAAGCCGGTTTGGCGGATTGGCCCATGGCCCAACCCCAAAGCCGCTCCAGTGGCCAAGGAAAAATCATGATGACGTGCTCCACGATGGCCAGCCCCAGCAGGGTGGCCAACATGACCCAACCAGTGGTGATCGCCACGGCACCTTTTTGTGCCAGCCAGACCAGCCAAAACCAAGTGCCCATGGCCACACCCATCGACAGCACAAACCACAACGACATGCCGTTGCTGATGCGGAAGTAACTGGCCAAGTATTGGAGGTGAGGGGGCAGGTATTGCGCCCCGTTTTGCGGCACGCCAAAAAACAAATTCAGTTTGGCCGACAGGCGCATGCACCACAGCAGCGCAAAGGTGCAAATGGCCACATGGCTTTGCTGGCCTTCTTGCATCCACCAAAGAGCCGCAAAGTTCGCCAGCAAGGCCAGCTCGTGGTACATCATCACCTGCACCGACTGCACAAAACGAGGCCACCCGGTCGCACCCGCATCCAGTGGGGTTTTGCGCGGGCCTGTGATCCAGCCCGTCAAAAAGGCCAACTCGTGCCAGCCCCACATCACGATCACGCTGCCAAACGCCAGATAGGCGTTGAACACGCTGACTTCTTGCATGCTCAGGGCCACGCCCCAAAAACTCAAGGCCCACAGCACCGTCCAGCCGGCCAGGCTGAAACGGAAGCTGCGCGCAGGCAGGCGGTCCAGCCACAAAATCACACCTGTGCCCAGCCACCAGCACAAGGCGGTGAACACGCAGGCCCAAATGACTTCAGTCACCATGCCGGTTCCATGCGGACCTGCGGCGACAGGTCTTGTTGAATGACGGGCATGAAGAACAGTCGCGCAAAGGTGGCAGCGGCTTTAACGGCGCACACCCCTTGCTGCAACTTGCCCACCAAGCCGCCGCGCGCCTTGGCTTTTTCCATGGCTTGCGAGAGTGCAAACAAGCGCTCCAAGCCACGGCGAAATTGGGGGTTGTCGGTGTCCAAGGCCAGCGGAAAGACCTGCTGGGTGATGGCGGTGGTGATGCGAAACACTTGGTAGTCGTATTCGCTCGAATCAAGGCCCATGGCCTCGTGCAGCATGGGTCGGGTGTGGTCGCGCACATACATGGTGGCGTACACGGCCAGCAAGAAGAAACGAATCCACAACTTGTTGGCACCGCTCAACAACTTCGGGTTGGCGCGCATGATCAAGGCAAACGACTCACCGTGGCGGAACTCGTCGTTGCACCACAACTCGAACCACCGGAAGATGGGGTGAAAGCGTTTTTCGGGGTGCTTCTCGAGTTGTCGGAAGATGGTGATGTAGCGCGCATAGCCAATCTTTTCGGACAGGTAAGTCGCGTAATAAATGTATTTGGGCTTGAAGAAGGTGTATTTCTTGGTGCGCTTCAAGTTGCCCAAGTCAATGCCCAAGTTGAAGTCGCGCAGCGAGAGGTTGATGAAGCCGGCATGGCGCGATTCGTCGCGCGCCAAATACGTCATCAGTTGCTTGATGTCGGGGTTGCTGACGTTTTTTCGGATTTCGTTGTACAGCACACAGCCCGAAAACTCTGAGGTGAGGGAGCTGACCAAAAAGTCCATGAACTCTTGCCGCATTTCAGGCGACAAGCTGGCCATGCCCGAGGCCACTTCATCGGCAAACGCCGCGTCACGCTGGAAGTGGTCGTGGTTGTTGTCGCCCTCGTACTCGGACATCATCTTGTCCCACTCGGCGCGCACCGGTTCGATGTTGATGCGGTCCATTGCCGCAAAATCGGTGGTGTAAAAACGCGGGCTGATCATGTCGCTGTGCAGCGCTTTTTTGTTCGCATCTTCTGCGGTTTCGATGGTCTGGACAGCGGTGGCGTTCATGGTGTTCTCCGGTGCAATGGGTCGAAATCAAGGGGCCTTGTGGCCTGCCAGTCTGAGGCTGGCAAACACGGCGGCGTTGCTGGGTCCAAACGACTCCAGGTCAATGCGCTGTCCCGTGCTGGGGTCGAGCAAGGTCATGCGGCCATCGGTGCGGCCGATCAATAAAAAGGGTGCGTTGCTGCTCAAGCCTTCGCGGTGACGCTCTCGCGCCAGGGCGCGCAAGGTGCTGCGTAGAAAACCTTGCTCACCCGAAAATTGGGCGACCTGTTGTCCTGTGGTGTGGTCCATCACGACGATGTCACCTCCGGCTACATCGCCAAATTGCAGGTCTCGCTGCCACTGCACCGCCGCGTCGGGTGTGCGAGGGTCGAGCCCCGACCAACGCGCCAACCCGACCGCCACCAGCATGGCCAACAGCATCACGCCAATCCAGGCCATGGGGCGGTTCAGCCCTGAGGTCTGAGCGGCTGGCCGCGGGTTCCCTTGGATCTGCGCTTGTGACTGGCCTTGGGACTGGCTTTGCTGTGGCCATTGGGGCTTGGGCATGGTGTTCATGCCAGCATGCCTTGCGAAGGTGCCGTTGCGTGGTTGACCGGTGCGTCACCCAAGTGCAAGCTTTGGCCAGCGCGCTCTGAACGCCAGAGGTTCAGCAGCAATTCGCCGACGTGTTGGCTGTTGGGAACACAACGCAGGGTGGGCTGGGGTTGCGTGACATGCCATGCGCGTTGGTGTGGCCACAGATGGGCCCAGCCAATGCGGTCTTCCGGGTGCAGTGCCAAGGCAATGTCACCGGTGCCCGTGCCTTGGCTCTTCAAAGAAGCCCCGGCGATGCGTTTGAAGGGCAGGTTGAAGGTCAGCGTCAAGACAATGCCGATGCGCATGACCACGCGTTTGTTGGTCAGGGTGTAGAGCGTGCTGCGGGCCGACATCCAAGCCGTGCCCAGCAACAACACCAAGGCCAGGGCATACAAGCTGCCGGCCACCACCAAGGGTTTCCAGTCCACCTGGCCGGCCACTGCCGTCAGGTTGATGGCCTGCAACGCCAGCATGAACGCAAAGTACAGCGCGATTTTTCGCACATGAAAGGCATGAATGGCCAAACGCTGCCAGTCAGGCGCACCCTGCCACACCACGCGCTCGCCGGGGGGCAGGGCGCTGGGTAAGCCGGGGGCTGCTTCCCACTCGTGTTCGTGGGTGGCTTTCATATCAGGGGTTCCTGGCGCTCAGGGGTCGCGTACAAGGTGCCGGCGCCGTAATAGGCGGTGATCTTTTCTTCTTCGAGCAGCGTGATCTGCGCGTTCGAGCGGGTTTGCGGCACGTTCGCAAATTGGTGCGCCAAGATGGCCTGCACATGCGCGCCTTCTTTTTTGAAGCGTGCGAAAGTCATGGGCAGCAGCACGCGTCGGTCAGAGTCTTTCAACTGCACTTCGGCGTAGCGGAACATCATCTCCATGCGGTCCACCCACAAGTCGACCACGGTGCCAGCGACTTCTTTGTCTGCGCCCCAAACGGGCAGGCCACGGGGGTCGACATCTTGTTTGGCCACACGGTGGTCAGTGGCAATGCGCAGCGGCACAATTTTCGGATGGCCGTGCGGGTCGGCATCGGGAATGTCCGCGCGCATGGCCCAAGCGCCTGGGCCAACACCGGCCAGCAAAGGGTCGCCCACGGGCTCGAGCGGGGCGCCGTTCCAAGCGTGGGTGGGTTGGCCGTTGTAGTCACCGTCGGGGCGTTCCAAATCGGGCGACAGGTAAGTGTGACCGTCTTGCGTTTTGAAAGCTTTGGGCTCTGGCACGGCTGGCCAGCCTTCGATCTTGGGGCCGTTTTCGCGGCCTGAATCCATCGGGTAGCCCTCACGGTGGTTCTCACGCAAGAGGTAATAAATCAGCCCCGCAAAGAACGCCCAGAACATGTACAACACGATTTGGGCCACATCGATGTACTGTGTGATTGCGCCTGTTTCCATGGCTGTCTCCTTCAAAAAAATCGGTGCATCAGCCCGGCAGTTGTGCCAGACCAAAAGGGGTTGGGGGGGCGCTGGATTGGGGTTCACGCGCGGCCAAACGACTGGCACGCAACATGGGACCCAAGGCCACCAGCACGACAAAGAGCAAATACATTTCAAAGTGGTAGACGAAGCTGTAAGCCGTGATGGGCGTGACCAGCACCTCACCCAAGGCGCCAGACATGGCCAGTGCCGACACGCCATCGCGCAGTGCCCCACCCAGCGCCATGGCGGCGCCGGCGCTGGTGGCCTGCACGGCGCCCCACGTGCCCATGACCAAACCACCGAGCTGTGCCAATGGGCTGCCGTCTTGCGCCATGCCCATGGCCGTGACCAGCATGCCCACCGAAAAAAGTCCGCCACTGAATCCAATCATGGCCACGCCGATGCGGAACATCCATGCGGCTTCCAGTGGCCCTGAAAAAATCAGCAAGGCAAATGCGGGCAGGCCCAGCAACACGCCCAAACTGGCCAGACGGCAGGCGTGCATGCCACCCGACAACCATCGTGCCGACATCAAAAACGCCAACAAAGCCCCACCTGCGCTCAAGGCGGTGAGGGCGCTGGTCATGCCCACATCGAGCTTCAAGATTTCGGCGGCATAGGGCTCGAGCACGATGTCTTGCATGTTGAAGGCAAAGGTCCCCAAGGCCAACGTCCACAAAAAGCGGCGCATCTGCGGTTGGGCCATCAGGCCTTTCCAGCTGTGGGTAAAGCCACCAACTTCGCGCCGTCCACGCTTGGCTTGCCGAGCCTCTTGTTTCCACAGCGAGGCGAGGTTCATCACGGCCACCATGACGGCGCAGCCTTGCACCAGTTGAATCAATTTTTGTGGGCTGAAGTCACTCAAAATCAGGCCAAACAAGGTGCTGCTGGCGATCATGCCCACCAGCAACATGCTGTAAAGCAAGGCCACCACGCGGGGGCGTTTGTCGTCTGTGGCCAAGTCGTGCGCCAGCGCCATGCCGGCGGTTTGCGTGACCTGAACGCCCGCACCCACCAACACAAAAGCCAGGCAGGCCCCGATTTGGCCGACCCACAAGTTGGCAGCTTCGGGCTCTGACAACAGTAGCAAGGCAAACGGCATGATGGACAACCCGCCAAACAAGAGCAGGGTGCCGGTCCACATGTAGGGAATGCGGCGCAGGCCCAGCGCCGAGGGGTGTGTGTCGCTGCGGTAACCAATCAGGGAACGCAGGGGCGCAAAGACCATCGGAATCGCCACCGCCAATGCAACCCACCATGCCGGCACGTGCAGCTCCACAATCATCACCCGGTTCAAGGTGCCCACCAGCAAGGCCGTGACCATGCCGATCACCACCTGAAACAAAGACAGGCGCAACAACCGTCCCATGGGCAACTCGGGCGAGGCCGCATCGGCAAACGGCATGAAGCGCGTGCCATAGGCGGTGATCCAGCGAGGAACCGGGACGCGGAGTTTCATGAGCGGGTCCACTCCCAGGCTTGTGAGGTGTAAAAGCCACTGGCCACGCGCTGCATGCGCGCGTCTTGCCAGCCTTGCAGATCGGGGTGGCGTTGCATGCGTTGCAGCAAATCGGCGTGGGCCACGGGCGAGAGTGAGGGTGAACGGTCACTGCGCGGAAACAAACGACCTGCGCTGTGCATCAACGCCAAGAGCGGCGTTCGCGGCGCAAAGGTGAAGACCATCGAGCCGCGGGTGCGCTGCGCCAGACCGGCCAGTGCATGGGCAATTTGGTCACTGTCGTAGTGGATGAGCGAGTCCATGCAGACCACATGGTCAAACCGGCCCAAGTCTGGGCTGAGCATGTCGCCGGACAAAAACTGCACAGAGCCTGGCAGGCTGGGGTGCTCAGCGGCCATGCGCTCGGCCGCCAATTTGACCAAAGTGGGGGAGAGGTCGATGGCCACCACCTCGGCGCCGCGCAGAGCCGCTTGCAAAGCCAGTGCGCCGGTGCCGCAACCGGCATCCAGCACACGCAGGCCACGCAGGTCTTGCGGCAACCACGACAACAGCGTTTCGCGCATGGTGTCGCGGCCTGCACGCACCGTGGCGCGGATGCGTCCCACAGGTTCGTTCGAAGTCAGGCGCGCCCAAGCATCGGCCGCGGTGCGGTCAAAGTAATGCTCGATCTGGCTGCGGCGTTGTTCGTAGGCGGTGGTGTTCATGGGCGCTTTCTGGGGCTTCGTTGTGGGGCAATTCAGTCAAAACCCAGCAGGTCAAAAATGTCGCGGTCTTTCATGGGGATGGACGGCAGTGGATCGGCGCCCAGCCACAGGGCAGCCGCCAAGCGCATGTATTCGTCTTGCACCGCTTTCACAGCCGGTGTGGCTTCGAGTTCAAACAGCGTGGACTTTTGCAAGCGGCTTTTGCGAATTTCGTCCAGCATGGGAAAGTGCGCCATGGTTTTGAGGCCGGTGACCGCGTTGTATTTGTCGATCTGGTCGGTCGCGTCGCTGCGGTTGGCGATCACGCCGCCCAAACGCACGTTGTAGTTTTTGGCCTTGGCACCGATGGCTTGCACGATGCGGTTCATGGCAAAAATCGAATCGAAATCGTTGGCCGTCACGATCAGTGCGCGATCGGCGTGTTGCAGGGGTGCTGCAAAACCGCCGCACACCACGTCGCCCAACACGTCAAAAATCACCACATCGGTGTCTTCCAGCAGGTGGTGTTCTTTCAGCAGTTTGACGGTTTGACCCACCACATAGCCGCCACAGCCCGTGCCCGCAGGCGGGCCGCCGGCTTCCACGCACATCACGCCGTTGTAGCCTTTGAAAACAAAGTCATCGAGGCGCAGTTCTTCGGCATGAAAGTCCACCGTCTCAAGCGCGTCGATCACGGTGGGCATGAGTTTTTTGGTCAGGGTGAAGGTCGAGTCGTGTTTGGGGTCGCAGCCAATTTGCAACACGCGTTTGCCCAATTTGCTGAACGCCACGGACAAGTTCGACGAGGTCGTGCTTTTGCCAATGCCGCCTTTGCCATAGACGGCAAACACTTTGGCATTGCCAATCTTGACGGTGGGGTCCATCTGAACCTGCACGCTGCCCTCGCCATCGGCCCCACGGACCTTTTGGATGCGGTTCACCGGAATGCTGGTGGTTTCGATCATGCGGGGAGTCCTTCCTGTATGCCTTCAAGGCGATCTTCAAGTTCTTCACCGGCACGCAGCAAAGCTGTCATGGTCTCGGCGTCGGGTTGCCAATACTGTCGGCGTGTGGCCTCCAGCAGGCGGTTGGCCACTTTGGCCGATGCGGTGGGATTGAGCTGTGCCATGCGTTCGCGCATGGCGGGGTCGAGCACAAAGGTTTGCGCCAGTTGTTGGTAAACCCAGGGCTGCACTTGCCCTGTGGTGGCCGACCAGCCCATGGTGTTGGTGAGGTGCGCTTCGATTTGGCGAACGCCTTCGTAGCCGTGTTGCAGCATGCTTTCGTGCCACTTGGGGTTGAGCATGCGGCTGCGGGTTTCCAGCGCCACTTGCTCGGTCAGGCTGCGCACCACGCCATCGCCTTGCGTTTGGTCGCCAATGAACACGGGGGGGGCTTCGGCGGCGTTGCCATCGCGTTGGTGTTTGGCCTGCAAAACGGCTCGGCTGATGCCACCCAAGGTGTCGAAGTAGGTGTCGATGCTGGTCACGCCCAGCTCGACGGAGTCGAGGTTTTGGTAAGTCAGCGACACGCTGGCCAGGGCGCTTTGCAGCACCGAGGTGTTGCGCACGGGCCGGCCTTCGCGGCCATAGGCAAAGCCCTTGCGTTGGGTAAAGGCATCGCCGAGTTCGTTTTCGTCTTCCCAGCAGCTGCTGTCAATCAGGTGGTTGATGTTGGCGCCATAAGCACCTTCGGTGTTGCCAAACACCCGCAGGGATGCGCACTCGATGTTGCTGTCTTTGTGCTCGGCCAGGTAGGCCAGCGCATGTTTGCGCAGGTAGTTTTGTTCGGGCGGCTCATCGGCGCTGGCGGCTAAAAACGAGGCCTCGGCCAAGAGCCTGATTTGCATCGGCAACAAGTCGCGGAAGATGCCCGACAAGGTGATCACCACATCGATGCGCGGCCGACCCAGCGTGCTGAGTGGCAACAACTCGGCACCGGCCAGACGGCCGTAGCTGTCAAAGCGCGGGGCCGCGCCCATCAAGGCCAGAGCCTGGGCCAAGGGGCCACCCTCGGTTTTGAGGTTGTCGGTGCCCCACAACACCATGGCCACGGTTTCGGGCAAAGCTTGGTGGTCTTTTTGGTAGCGGGCCAACAGTTTTTCGGCTTGGCGTTGGCCATCACGCACCGCAAAAGCCGAGGGCATGCGAAACGGATCGAGGCCATGCAGATTGCGCCCTGTTGGCAAGACATCGGGGTTGCGAATCAAGTCGCCACCAGGGGCGGGCTGTAAATAGCGGCCATCCAAGGCGCGCATCAGGCCTTGCATTTCGTGGTCTTCACCCAGCAGCCGGTTGCTGCGCACCAATTGCCGCAAGCTCTCGGAGGGTGCAGTGGAGGAGTCGCTGGATGCCGACTTCAGATCGCCATGTTGGGCTTGCAATTGGGCTTCTGTTGCACCGTCGACCAAGGCTTCCATCAGGGCGCTGTGGTCGCGGGTGTTGAGGCCCATGGCATCGGCCATGACTTTGAGGGTGCCCAAGCGTTGTTCGCGTGTGGGCGTTTGGCCCATGACATGCAAGCCTTCAGGAATGAGCGCGTATTCGAGCTCCAGCAATTGGTTTTGTAATTGCTCGATCCATGCTGCCGATTCGGCATCGCTGGCAGCAGTGGGTTGTGCAGGCACCGCCAAGTCGATGCTGCGCGCTTGTTCGTGGATGAGCTCGGTCAGACTGGCGCGGTCCAAGGCTTGGTCGGGGCCCAGCTGTTGCCAGCGTTCAATCGATTGTTGCAAGCTGACCAGCTCTTTGTACAAACCCGAGTGGGTGAGGGCCGGTGTCAGGTAGCTGACCAAAGTGGCCGCACCTCGGCGCTTGGCCAGTGCCCCTTCTGAGGGGTTGTTGGCGGCATACAGATACACGTTTGGCAGGGCGCCAATCAGGCGATCGGGCCAGCATTGCGCCGACAAGCCGGTTTGTTTGCCGGGCATGAACTCCAAGGCCCCGTGGGTGCCAAAGTGCAGCACGGCATCGGCGGCATAGTCGTCGCGCAGATAGCGGTAAAACGCGCTGAAGGCGTGGGTCGGGGCGCAGCCGGTTTCAAACAACAAGCGCATCGGGTCGCCTTCGTAGCCAAAACCCGGTTGCACCGTGACCACCACTTGACCAAAAGCCGCACCCAAAATGAACAGCGACTGCCCATTGGTCAGGTGCTTGCCGGGCGCAGGGCCCCATTGCGCTTCAATGTCCTTGAGATACCGTTCGTGTTGCACATGGTGGGCCGTGTCCATGGCGTGCAACACATTGGCTTGCGTGCCGTATTGGCTGGCGTTGCCTTGCAACAGACGCTGGCGCAAGTCGTCCACGCTGTCGGGCATCTCGACGCGGTAACCCTCGAGCTGCAAGCGTTGCAAGGTGTTGAACAGCGACTGGAACACCGACAAATAGGCGGCCGTGCCCACACTGCCGGCGTTGGGTGGGAAGTTGAACAGCACAATCGCCAGCTTGCGCTCTGCGCGGGGCTTGTGGCGCAGACGCACCCAGCGCTCGACTCGTGAGCTCAGCATGTCGGTGCGCTCACTGCAGGTGAACATGTCTTGGCTGCGTGGCCCGCTCGGGAAGGTGCAGTGCTTGTCGCAGCCGGTGCAGGTTTGGCCAGCAGGGCCAGGGCGGCCGCCATAGACCATGGGCAAGATCGATCCGTCCAGTTCGGGAATGGCCACCATGATGGTGTTTTCTACCGGCAGCAAACCGCGGGTGGAGCTGCCCCATTGCTCGATGGATTGAAACTCCAGTGGGTGGGCCGCGATGTAGGGCACATCGAGTTCGCTCAAGGCCACTTCGGCGGCGCTGGCATCGTTGTAGGCTGGGCCGCCCACCAGCGAAAAGCCGGTCAATGACACCAGCGACTGGATCTGCGATTTTTCGCCATTTTTGAAGAAGCGGTCCATCGCCGGGCGGGCATCGAGGCCGCTGGCAAACGCCGGAATCACGCGCAAGCCGCGCGCTTGCAATGAGCCGATCACCGCGTCGTAATGCGCGGTGTTGCCCGCCAATAAATAAGAACGCAGCAACAACAGGCCCACGGCGGGTTGGTCTTTGCGGCCATGGCCAGGCAGATCGCTCAGCTGTTCGCTGATGCGGTTTTTCATCTGCGGGTGGTACAGCCCCACTTCAGGATATTCAATCGGGTCTTCGGGCTGGGCCAATGCGCGCAAGTGCTGGCGTGGGCCTTGGGCGTAACGGTGCACCAAAGTTTGCACCATGTGCTCGATGTTGTGCTCTGAGCCAGCGAGCCAATAGCGCATGGTCAGGAAAAACAGGCGCAAATCTTGTGCGGTGCCCGGAATAAAGCGCAACAACTTGGGCAAGCGCCGCAGCATCGCCATTTGCTTGGCGCCGGCGTTGGAGGGCGCACCTTTGTCTTCGCCTGTGTCTTTGTTTTTCGCGCTGGGGCGCAATTTTTTCAGCAGCGCCATCAGCCCGCTTGACTCACGGCCCATGACCAATTTGCCCATGCGGGTGAGTTGCGTCACAGGCGGAGCCGACATGATGCAGACCATGGCATCGCAGTGGTCGCGGCGCGCTTGCAAGGCGTCGAGCACCGGCAAGAAATGGTCTTCCATGAACAGCATGGTGACGATCACGATGTCGGCTTGTGCCACCGCCGCCAAACAAGCGGCCAGTGCTGTTTCGCTGTCGCGCCAGGCCGATGCCGAGTGGGTTTGCAGGTGCACGCCAGGCAGTTGCCGGGCCAGTTTCTCGCCCGCGCTGTCGGCCGCACTGGTCAGGTGACTGTCCATGGTCAACAGCACCACGCTCATGCGTGGTGTCAGGGTTTGGGCCTGAGCCTGTTTACCGGCTGAAGTGGGCTTTGGCATCGTAGAGCGTCTCCACGGTGATGGTCGCCACGCCCAGATCTTGGGCAAATCGTTCGGTGTTGCGGCGGGCTTTGCCCCGCACAAAGAACGGGATCTTGCCCAGCTCCTTCTCGGCTTCTTGGCTCCAGGTGGCCTGGTTTGAAGCGGCTTGGGCGGGGACGGCCACCGACTGCACTACCGCAGCGCTGGGGCTCACTTGAGGGGCAGGGGGCGCGGTTTTTTCTGCGGACAATTCTGCGGAAGGCCGGGTGCTGCCCAAGTGCGACGGGGCGGCGCCCGCATGGAACTCGAAGTCTTCGCGGAACATGCCAATCAGGTGTTCCTCGAGGCCCATCATGAGCGGGTGGACCCACGTGTCAAACAGCACGTTGGCCCCTTCAAAACCCATTTGCGGGGCATAGCGCGCCGGAAAGTCTTGCACGTGCACCGGGGCCGAAATCACGGCGCAAGGAATGCCTTGGCGCTTGGCGATGTGGCGCTCCATCTGGGTGCCCAAAATCAATTCGGGTTGCAGCGCGTTGATTTGGTCTTCGACTTCCAAGTAGTCGTCGGTGATCAGGGCCTCGATGCCGTGTTGCTTGGCGCAGTCGCGCACCTCGCGCGCAAACTCGCGGCTGTAGGTGCCCATGCCCACCACTTCGAAGCCCATTTCTTGACGGGCCACGCGGGCCGCGGCCACCACATGCGTGGCATCGCCAAAAATGTAGACCCTCTTGCCGGTTAAGTAAGTGGAGTCCACCGACTTGGCATACCAAGGGGCATGCGCGTTGAGTGGGTCGTTGGCGGGCTGCGGCAGACCGACCAGGCCGCACACCTCGGCGATGAAGTCGCGCGTGGCGTGGCTGCCCAGTGGCACTGTTTTGGTATAGGGCTGATCAAACTGGCGCTGCAACCATTGCGCCGCGGCCAAGCCCACTTCGGGGTAAAGCACCACATTGAAGTCGGCCTCGGCCAAACGCTGAATGTCGGCCACGCTCGCCCCCATTGGCGCCACCACCGACACCTCTACGCCCAAGGTGTTGAGCAGTTGGGTGATCTCTTTCACATCGTCGCGGTGTCTAAAGCCCAAGGCGCTGGGGCCCAAGATGTTGCAACGTGGACGGCGTGGAGTGGCTTGGGACTCAGCGCCGGCATGGCCCTCGGGCGCTGCGGCAGCCGCAGGCTGGTGCACCAAGTGCCGGCACAGTTGGTAAAAGGTCTCGCTGGCGCCCCAGTTTTCTTTGCGCTGGTAAGAGGGCAGCTCGAGCGGCACCACCGGAATCGGCAGTTTCAGGGCGTGCGCCAGACCGCCTGGGTCGTCTTGAATCAGCTCGGCCGTGCACGACGAACCGACCAACATGGCGGCGGGCTGAAAGCGTTGCATCGCATCGCGGGCGGCGTCTTTGAACAACTCGGCGGTGTCGCCGCCCAAGTCGCGGGCTTGGAAGGTGGTGTAGGTGACGGGGGGGCGGCGCGGCAGGCGCTCGATCATGGTGAACAGCAAATCGGCGTAGGTGTCGCCCTGCGGCGCATGCAGCACGTAGTGCACGTCCTGCATGGCGGTGGCCACACGCATCGCACCCACATGGGGTGGTCCTTCGTAAGTCCAGAGCGTCAGTTGCATGGGGTGTTCCTGCGCGGTTTAGGCAGCCAACTTCAGGCGGCGTTTGAGGGGGCGGCTGAACAGTCCGGCCAAGTCGGCGGCTTGTTCGTAGCCCTGAATCGGGGTGAAGACCAACTCGATGGCCCACTTGGTGGTGAGCCCTTGGGCTTCGAGAGGGTTGGCCAGCCCCAAGCCACAGACCACCATGTCGGGTGCATCGGCCATACAACGCTCTAGCTGCAAATCGACGTCTTGGCCTTCGCTGATGCGGGTGCCTGCAGGCAGCCAAGCCAACTCGGCAGCCATGTGCTGGCGGTGCAAATAGGGCGTACCCACTTCGACCAAGGTCATGCCCAATTCACGGTGCACGAAGCGGGCCAGCGGAATTTCGAGTTGCGAATCAGGGAAGAAGAAAATGCGTTGGCCTTGCAACATCTCGCGTTGCACGGCCAAGGCTTTTTCGGCGCGTTGGCGGGGGGCGGCAATGGCTTGTTCAAAGCGCTCGGGGCTCACACCAAATTCGGTGGCGGCGGCTTGCAGCCAAGCCGTGGTGCCCTCCACACCCAAGGGAAAGGGCGCGCTCAAGGCTTGGGCGCCCCGCGATTGAAGGGCGCGCGCCGTATCGGCCAAAAAGGGTTGTGCCAACAAAAAGCGGGTGTTGGGACCCACGGCGGGCATCGCTTGGCTGTTGCGCGGTGGGAAAAAGCTGACGCTCAAACCCATGTGGTTCAGCAAACTGCGCAGTTGGTCTTCCACCACGTCGGCCAGCGTGCCCACCACCATCAGACTCGGTGTCGTGGTCTCCACCGACGGGAGATGCGGCACGAGACTCCGCAGACAGGCGTCCTCACCCTGCGTGAACGTGGTCTCGATCCCGCTCCCCGAGTAGTTGAGGATGCGCA
>JBJOIR010000021.1:0-27971 GCA_046047055.1 Pseudomonadota bacterium
GTGTGATCCACTCGTGGTTAAACCGTTTGCTGTTGCCCGACACCGTGGGTACCGGTGGCGACTCGCACACCCGTTTCCCGATCGGTATCAGCTTCCCAGCGGGTTCTGGTTTGGTGGCTTTTGGTGCTGCCACTGGCGTGATGCCTCTGGACATGCCCGAGTCGATCTTGGTGCGCTTCAAGGGCGAAATGCAACCCGGCGTGACTTTGCGTGACTTGGTGCATGCCATTCCGCTGTATGCCATCAAGCAAGGTTTGTTGACCGTGGCCAAGGCCGGCAAGATCAACGAATTCTCGGGTCGTATCCTCGAGATCGAAGGCCTGCCCAACCTCAAGGTGGAACAAGCCTTTGAATTGTCAGACGCGTCTGCCGAGCGTTCCGCCGCAGGTTGCACGATCAAGCTCAACAAAGAGCCCGTGCAGGAATACCTGAAATCGAACGTGGTGCTCATGAAAAACATGATTGCCGACGGCTATGCCGACGCACGCACCTTGGCGCGCCGCATTGAGAAGGTCGAAGCTTGGTTGGCTGCACCCAACCTGCTCGAGGCCGACAAAGATGCCGAGTACGCACACGTCATTGAAATCGATTTGGCCGACATCAAAGAGCCGATTGTTTGCTGCCCGAACGACCCCGATGATGCGAAGTTCTTGTCTGAAGTGGCGGGCACCAAGATCGACGAAGCTTTCATCGGTTCGTGCATGACCAACATCGGTCACTTCCGCGCTGCTGCAAAGCTGCTGGGCGGCCAGCGTGACATTCCCGTTAAGTTGTGGATTGCGCCTCCCACCAAGATGGACGAGAGCGAATTGATCAAAGAAGGCCATTACGCCGCCTTTGGCACGGCCGGAGCGCGCACCGAGATGCCCGGCTGCTCTTTGTGCATGGGCAACCAAGCCCAAGTGCGCGAAGGCGCAACCGTGGTGTCCACCTCGACGCGCAACTTCCCCAACCGTCTGGGCAAAAACACCAATGTGTTCTTGGCCTCGGCCGAATTGGCCGCGATCACCTCGAAGATGGGCAAGTTCCCCACCGTTGCCGAGTACCACGAAGCCATGGGCATCGTGAACAAGGACGGTGCAGCGATCTACAAGTACCTGAACTTCAACCAGATTGAAGAGTATGTGGATATTGCCAAAGGCGTCACCGCCTGAGGTCCTGATCTCGGATCTCAACCTGTTTGAGACCTGAGCCCCAAAAAGCCCCGCCAGTACCAACTGTGCGGGGCTTTTTTTTTGGGTGTGCGCCCATGAAGTGACTTCAGGGCATTTTCATGGCGTTTGATTGTCGTCACCTCTCAGATGGCCCCATTTTTTTAGCCCTGTCGGCTCGGGGCACAATGCACACATGACAAACCAAGGGCTCAAAAGGGTGTTGATTGCGGGGGGGGGCATAGGCGGCCTGGCTGCTGCTTTGGCCTGCGCGCGCCAGGGTCTGCCGACTCAATTGTGGGAACGTGCCGCGCAGTTGAGCGAGGTCGGCGCCGGTATCCAGTTGGGGCCCAATGTGACGCGGATTTTGCAAGCTTGGGGGCTGTCCGATGCGCTGAACCAGGTGGCGGCTTTCCCAGAAAGCTTGCAAGCGCGGGACGCTCGGACCGGAGAGGTGTTGGGTGTGTTGCGACTGGGCGCGAGGGCACAAAAACGGTATGGGGCACCTTATGTCACCTTGCACCGCGCCGACTTGCAAGGCCTGTTGCACGACAGCGCCCAAGCGCACGGCGTTGACATGAAACTCGGTCATGCCTTGCAAAGCTGGCGGGCATTGGCTGAGGGTCTCGAGGTGCGTTCTGTCGAGGGAGACAGCACAGAGGCCGATGCGCTGATTGGGGCCGATGGTGTTTGGAGTGCCGTGCGCCAACAGTGGCGCGGCGATGGCCCCGCCCCGTTCACGGGGCATGTGGCTTACCGGGCATTGTTGGCACAGGCCGATTTACCCTTGCATTTGCGATCGCAAGAGGTCACTGTTTGGATGGGGCCGCGTCTGCATGTGGTGCATTACCCTGTGCGCGGCGGAGAAGCGCTGAATGTGGTGGCCATTGTGCAAGCAGAGCGTCCCTCGCTAAGCCAAGAATGGGATGCAGCAGGCCACGCCCAAGCCTTGCTGCAGGCCATGGAGGCCAGGTCGGGTGCTGTGGGCAAAGACTTGATGGCCCGCATCGAAGCCGTCTCAGGCTGGCGGCAGTGGGCACTGCATGACCGCGCACCCATGGCTTCGCCCCTTGATATGGCAGAAGACCGGGTGGCCTTGTTGGGGGATGCTGCGCACCCCATGAGACCTTATTTGGCGCAAGGTGCGGGCATGGCCATTGAGGACGCACTGGTGCTCTCGCAGTGCCTCGCGCAAGGTCAGTGCCGTGTGAGTGAGCGCTTGAAAACCTACGCCGAACGCCGCTGGTCACGCAACGCACAAGTGCAAGCCCGGGCCATGCGCAATGGCCGCATTTTTCACGCACAAGGGTGGTTAGCCACGGGGCGCAATCTGTCGATGCGTCTCATGGCTGAGCGTTTGATGGATGTGCCTTGGCTGTACGGCCAAGGGCCTCAGCCCTAAAGCTACATCCAACCACCAACGGTCCGGCCCGCCGCCTTTAAACCACCAGCGGCAAGGCCCGTTGCCGTTTGCCGGTGAGGGCAAACAAAGCATTGGCCACTGCCGGTGCGATGGGCGGCACGGCGGGCTCGCCCACACCTGCGGGGTGTCGGGTGCTTGGCACGATGTGGGTTTCAACAACAGGCGATTGCTTCAAGGACACCATCGGGTAGTTCGGGAAGTTGCTTTGCTGCACCACGCCAGCGACGATGTCGATCTTGCCAAACAAGGCCGCGCTCATGCCGTACAGCACACTGCTCTCCACCTGTTGTGCCACGGTGCCGGGGTTCACCACGGTGCCGCAGTCAATAGCGCAGACCACCCGGTGCACCCGAATTTCACCTTGCTCCAGTGAGACTTCAGCCACTTGCGCCGTGATCGAGCCAAACGATTCATGCAAGGCCAAGCCACGGGCTCGACCTGGGGGCAAAGCTTGGCCCCAGCCCGCTTTGTCAGCTGCCAATTGCAGCACAGCGGCGTAACGTGGGGCGTCTTTGAGCCACTGCAGTCGGAAGGCCAGAGGGTCTTGCCGCGTCGCTACCGCCAATTCGTCAATGAAGCTTTCCAAGAAAAACGCATTGTGCGAGTGGCCAACTGAGCGCCAGAATCCCACGGGAACCCCTGACTTGGTCGCTACATGGCTCATATGCTGGCTGGCAAATCCGTAGGGCAAGTCAAACAAACCTTCTGAGGTGGTTTTGTCTGGCATGTCGACAGGGCCCGACAAATGGGGCGCGGCACGGGCCATCCAGCGAGGCGTGATGGCATCGCCGGCCGACTTGATGCGCAAACTGGTGACCACGCCTTTTTCATCCAATGAGGCTTGAAACTTGGCCAAGTGCATGGGGCGATAAAAGTCGTGGCCCATGTCTTCTTCGCGCGACCAAATCAACTGCACCGGTGCGCCCTTGCAGGCCATGGCCACTTGCACCGCTTGGCCCACAAAGTCTACTTCCAGGCGGCGTCCAAAGCCCCCCCCCAGCATCGTCACATGCACGGTGACTTGGTCTTCATTGACGCCGGCCACTTTGGCCGCCATGGCTCTGGCCATTTGCGGCACCTGCGTGGGCACCCAGATTTCAACTTTTCCGTCTTTGACTTGGGCCGTGCAATTCATGGGCTCCATCGTCGCGTGGGCCAAATAAGGCGCTTGGTACAGCGCATCGATGCGGGTCGCAGCGGCCTTTTCTGCCTGAGTGGGAACACCTTGCTCGTGGAAAGTAAATCCGCTTTCGGTGTTCAGTGCATTCAGCAAAGCCGCTTGAATGCGTTGGGTGTCTGCCGTGCCATCAGCCGGGGCTTGCCACTGAACCTCGACCGCCTTGGCGCCTTGTAGGGCATGCCAAGTGCTTTGACCCACCACCGCCAAACCCGCGGTGCCGCCACCAAAGGCTTGGAGTGCCACCACTTGGCTGACCCCCGGCAGTGACATGGCCGATTTGCTCTCGAGAGAAGCCACACTGCCGCCCAACATGGGGCACATGCGCACGGCGGCGAATTGCAAGCCAGGCAGACGAACGTCAGCACCAAACTGGGCTTGTCCAGTGAGTTTGGCTGGGATGTCGGTGCGCTGAGCGGGTTGTCCTATCAGTTTCCAATCTTGGCGCGCTTTGACCGTCACTTGAGCTGGCGTGCTGCCTGCAGCCGCTGTGGCCATTTGTCCGTAATGGGCCGATGTGCCAGAAGCATGTCGCATGACGCCCTCGGACACGGTGATGTCTTGCACAGGCACTTTCCAAGCTTGGGCGGCCGCTTGCAGCAAGCTGGCGCGCGCGGTGGCAGCGGCCATGCGCATGGGGTCCCAGAGGTCAGAGATGCTGGACGAGCCGCCGGTGGCGTTGATGCCCAATTCGCGGGCAACTTTGCCCACCAGCCATTCACCCATTTTGATTTTGACGGGCTTGTGCTCACCTTCGCTGTCGAGTGGGTGAAACGGCAAGCTGGCCACCAACATGGCCACGTTGCCGTAAATACTGTCTGCCCCAGCGGGCTCAAGACGCACCCGGCTCAATGGGACGTCCAGCTCTTCGGCCGCCAGCATGGCCAACGCCGTGTGCACACCTTGACCCATTTCGCTGCGCGGCATGGCCAATACCACGCTGCCATCTGCGGCGATCTTGATCCAGCCATTCAGGGCCACCTCGCCCTCGGTCTTCAGCATCGATTGCGGCGATCCCATTCTGGAGCGCGCAGGCAAAGCGCCCCAGCCCACGACCAAGGCGCCTGTGGCGCCTAAGGCGCTCAAAATCCAGGTTCTGCGTTTCATGCGGCACCGCCTTTTTGTGGGGCGTTTGAGGGGGTATTTGAAGAGATTCCCGCTGCCATGCTTTTGGCGGCACGGTGAATCGCGGCGCGCACCCGCTGGTAGGTGCCACATCGGCAGAGGTTGGTCATGGCGGCGTCGATGTCGGCATCGCTGGGGCGCGGGTTTTGAGCCAACAATGCAGCGGCAGCCATCAGCATGCCGCTTTGGCAATAACCACATTGGGGCACTTGTTCGGCGATCCAAGCCGCTTGCAATGGGTGTGGTTGATCGGGCGTTCCCAGGGACTCGATGGTGCGGATTTTTTGCTGGGCCACCGCCGATGCGGGCATCACACACGAACGCACGGCTTGTCCATCGACATGCACAGTGCAGGCGCCACAGGCGGCGATGCCGCAGCCGAATTTGGTACCCGTCAGGTTCAGCTCGTCGCGCAACACCCACAGCAGGGGCATGGCGGGATCGGCGTTCGAGGTGCGGTTTTCACCGTTGATGTTCAATTGCACAAGGTCTCTCCCAGGATGGAAGTGAGCATATTAGTGCAAATGTCAATTCAGGTTTGTGGACTGTTGAATGTGAAAGGCGTGGGCCATTCACAGCTGCGTACGCAGAGTCCATATTTCAGGAAAAAGCACCACATCCAGCATTTTTCTCAGGTAACTGACCCCGCCAGTGCCGCCGGTGCCGCGCTTGAAGCCAATGACCCGCTCCACAGTGGTGACGTGCCGGAATCGCCACAAGCGAAAAGCGTCCTCCAGGTCGGTCAACTCTTCGCCCAGTTGGTACAGATCCCAATGGGGGTTGGGGCTGCGGTAGACCTCGAGCCAGGCGCTTTCAACCGCCTCGCTCGCGGGGTAGGGCTGTCTCCAGTCGCGTTGGGTGTGGCTGTCGGGCACGTTCAGGCCACGCCTCTTTAATAGGCGCAAGCACTCGTCGTAAAGCGAGGGCGCCTCATAGGCTGCTTGCACGATGGCCAACAAATCGGGGCGGTGCGCATGCGGCTGGAGCATGGCGGCATTTTTGTTGCCCATCAAAAATTCGATACAGCGGTATTGCCAGCTTTGAAACCCACTCGATTGCGCCAAATACGGCCGAATGGCGCTGTACTCCGGTGGCGTCATGGTGGCCAAGACATCCCAAGCGTGCACCAGTTGCTCCATGATGCGGCTGACACGCGCCAGTTTTTTGAAGGCATCGGGCAACTGGTCGGCGGCAATATTGGCCATGGCCGAGGTCAACTCATGGCGCATCAGCTTCATCCACAACTCGCTGGTTTGGTGCTGCACGATGAACAGCATTTCGTTGTGGTCAAGCGAGAGCGGTTGTTGGGCATTCAGGATGGCATCGAGTTGCAGGTAGTCGCCATAGCTCATGCGACCGTCAAAATCGAGTTGGGCTTTTTCTTCATGCACGATGCGCTCACCCTGCGCTGTGTCATTTGCAGAGCTCGCACCCATTGCCGAGGCGGCAGCCGTTGCGGCTGATGAGGCGTTGTTGAAAGGGCAGGTGGTCATGGCAGGCTTCTCACGTCACTGCCTGCTTTTGCGAAAAGCGGGCTTCTTGCCACTCGCCACTTCGCATGACTTGCAGCAGTTGATCGGCGGCGTGCCAAACATCGGCATAACCGATGTACAGCGGCGTGAATCCAAAGCGCAGGATGTCAGGATGCCGGCCGCCATCGCCCGCCCTGAAATCACCAACCACGCCGCGTGCGATCAGCGCTTGCACGATGGCATAGGCCCCTGCATCGCGGGTCAGGCTCACTTGTGAGCCGCGCAGGGCTTCCACAGCAGGCGTGGCTATGCCAAAGCCATGGCCGTGTAAGCGTGTGCGCACCAGCTGCATGAACAGGCCCGTGAGCGCCAATGACTTTTGACGCAGCGCCGCCATCCCACCCAGTGCTTCGGCACTTAAAAAGGCGTCCATGCCGCAGTCAAGCGCAGTGAGGCTCAGGATGGGCTGGGTGCCACACTGGAATCGGGTGATGCCTTTGGCAGGTTGGTAGTCGGGTGTGAAGGCAAACGGAGCCGCATGGCCCCACCATCCTGCCAGCGGTTGCCAGAAGCGGTCGGTATGTTGCGGGTGGACCCACACAAAGGCGGGTGCTCCGGGACCACCGTTGAGGTATTTGTAGCCGCAACCAACCGCAAAGTCGGCTCCCGATGCGTGTAAATCCACCGGAACAGCCCCCGCACTGTGGGCCAAGTCCCAAACGGTCAGAACACCTTGTGCATGGGCCTTGGCGGTGACCGATGGCATGTCGTGCATGGCCCCCGTTCGGTAGTTCACGTGCGTGAGCATCAGCACGGCCACATCGGCTTGCAGGGCGGCTTCGATTTCCTCGGCTTCGACCAACTGCAAAGTGAAGCCGCGCTCTTTGCACAAAGCCTCGGCAATGTAGAGGTCCGTCGGGAAGTTGCTGCGCTCGCTGATGATTTTCTTTTTGTACGGGTGATCTGCGGCGGCGATGTGCAACGCAGCGGCCAGTACTTTGAACAGGTTGATCGAGGTGCTGTCAGCAGCCACCACTTCGCCAGGCTGTGCTCCGATGACGCGGGCGATTTTGTCGCCTACGCGCTGGGGCAGGGTGAACCAACCTGCGCTGTTCCAGCTTTTGATCAGGTCTTGCCCCCACTCGTGGGTGAGGGCATGGGCCACACGCGTCGCGGTGTTCTTGGGCAGCACGCCCAAAGAATTGCCATCCAGATAGACCAGACCTGGCGGCAGTTCAAATTGGTCACGCAGACCGCGTAAAGGGTCTTGCAGATCGAGCAGTTCGCAATCGTGCAGCGAAGGGGTCAAGTTCATCATGGTGATTCTTTCAGTAAGACTTCAGAGTTCGCGCAAAACCGCACGCACAGGACTCGCGTCGGCGGTCATGAATTTGAGGGGCAGGGCGATCAACTCGTAATCGCCTTCGGGTACATCGTCGAGCAACAAGTTTTCCAGCACGCGCAAGCCGCGCTGGCGAATCACTTGGTGGCTGGGCAGTGACTTGCTGTCGGCCGGGTCGATGCTGGCGCTGTCGGTGCCAATCAGCTGTACGCCGAGATCGGCCAGGCGCTGCACGCACTCGGGGTCAAATCCGGTCAATTGCGCGTCGAACTGCGCCAGCGGCATCTGGCGGTAGGTGCGCACCAGCACCCGTGGGGGCAGTTCGGTCAGGGCGTGTTGCAAGTGCGCCAGGGTGATCAGTGGACTGGCGTCCAGCGCATGGATGACGCGGCAGCGACCCAAAAACGGAGCCAGATCGAGTGCGCCCACAGCCGCACCGTGCGGGTCGTAATGCAGCGGCGCATCGGCATGAGCGCCCACATGGGGCGATAAGGTGATGGCGCTCACATTGACCGGGCAGCTGTCCGACAATGCGGCCGCCCATTGCTGGGTGTAAGGCGTGTCGCCGGGAAAGACCGGGCTGTGCGCGTCAACAGGCGGAGAAATATCCCAAAGTTTTTTCATGGTGTGCGAAGTTAGCACCCCACAAAAAACCGTGGTGTCGGTTATTTCCAACACCCATCAAAAAGACTTCAGGAGTTCAGCGCGGGCAGGCCGTGGCGGCGACGGGCTTGTTCGCAAGCAGGGCTGCCTTCTTCAAACTCACGGCAGGGCGAGGGACGCCACTCGTAAATGCCGCAAATGGCTTTTTCACCGGTCTTGCCATAAAGGGCTGCGCAACGTGGCGGGCTGTTGTCGGTGCCGCGCATGCGGCAGGTGTGGTCGGTGATGGGGGCGGCCAAGCCGGCCGGCACATCGCCGCCGCCTTCTTCGTATTCGAAGACCGAAAAATCCACCCGAAAACTCACGCAGCAAGCGCCGCAGGTGGTGCACGAGCTCATGGGTGCGAGTGGCTCAGTTGCTGTGGTTCAGGTTATCCGCTCACACGCCCCAAGAGCAAAAACTCCATGAGGGCTTTTTGTACATGCATGCGGTTTTCGGCTTCGTCCCACACCACAGATTGGGGGCCGTCGATGACTTCGGCGCTGACTTCTTCACCGCGGTGTGCAGGCAAGCAGTGCATGAACAAGGCATCTGGCTTGGCGGCTTGCATCATGGCTTCGTCGACGCACCAGTTGGCAAAGGCTTTTTTGCGAGCCTCGTTTTCTGCTTCGTAGCCCATGCTGGTCCAGACATCGGTGGTGACCAAATCGGCTCCATGGCAGGCGTCTTGCGGATCTTTGAAGATTTTGTAGCTGGCGCTGCTGCGCAAACCCGCCACCGCTTGATCGACCTCATAGCCACTCGGGGTGCTGAGGTGCACGGTAAAGCCCAGCAACTCGGCCGCTTGCAGCCACGTGTTGGCCATGTTGTTGCCATCGCCCACCCAAGCCACGACCTTGCCGGCAATCGACCCACGGTGCTCGATGAAGGTGAAGATGTCGGCCAAGATTTGGCAGGGGTGAAACTCATTGGTCAAGCCGTTGATCACGGGCACGCGTGAGTGCGAAGCAAAACGTTCGATTTTGTCTTGACCAAAAGTACGAATCATGACGATGTCGGTCATGCGGCTGATCACGCGGGCGCTGTCTTCAATGGGCTCAGATCGGCCCAACTGGCTGTCGCCTGTGGTGAGTGCACCACCGAACCACCCAGTTGGTACATGCCGGCCTCAAAGCTCACGCGGGTGCGCGTGCTGGCTTTCTCAAAAATCATGGCCAAGGTGCGGTCGGCCAGCGGATGGTATTTTTCGTAGGCCTTGAATTTGCGCTTGATCTCTGAGGCACGTGTCAGCACGTGCGCATATTCATCGGCACTTAAATCCGTGAATTGCAGATAATGCCGAACGGGCGCTGGTGCGGATGCACTCATGGTTTTTCTGCCAAAAAGGTTTTGATCAAGGGCACCAAGATGGCCACGACCTCATCGGCCTCGGCTTCGGTCATGATCAATGGGGGTACCAAGCGGATCACACTGTCGGCGGTCACGCTCAGCAGCAGGCCGGCTTCTGCGGCACGGCTCCATATGGCACCGCAGGGTCGGTCGAGTTCAATGCCCAACATCAGGCCTTGGCCACGCACTTCTTTAACGCCTTGTACGCCTTTCAGCGCTTTTTCGAGAGCCGCGCGCAAATGCGCACCCACACGGGCCGCATTGGCCATGAGGCCGTCTTTTTCCATGATGCGGATGGTTTCGACCCCGGCCCGCATGGCCAGTGGGTTGCCGCCAAAAGTGGTGCCGTGGTTGCCAGGTTGGAAGATGTTTGCCGCCTTCGGGCCTGCCACCACCGCACCAATCGGTACACCCGAGCCCAAGCCTTTGGCCAAGGGCATCACATCGGGCACGATCTCGGCCCATTGGTGGGCAAACCATTTGCCAGTGCGCCCCATGCCGCACTGCACTTCATCAATCATCAAGAGCCAGTCTCTTTGGTCACACAAGGCGCGCACTTGCTTCAGGTATTCGATGCGCATGGGGTTGACACCGCCTTCGCCTTGGATGGTTTCCATGAAGACTGCGACCACATTGGGATTACCTTCGGTGGCTTTTTTCAGGGCTTCAATGTCGTTCACCGGCACGCGCAAAAAACCGTCCAACATGGGGCCGAAGCCTGTTTTGAGCTTTTCGTTGGCGGTGGCACTCAGTGTGGCAATGCTGCGGCCATGAAAAGCTTTTTCGTAGACCACGATTTCGGGTTTTTCAATGCCTTTTTCATGGCCAAATTTGCGCGCCAGTTTGATGGCTGCTTCGTTCGCTTCCAATCCTGTGCAGCAGAAAAACACGTTGGTCATGCCCGACAGTTCGACCAACTTGGCGGCCAGCACCTCGGCGTTGGGCACATGAAAATAATTGCAGCTGTGGATCATTTTCCCAATCTGGTCTTGCAGCGCAGGCACCAAGTCAGGGTGGTTATGGCCCAAAGTGTTCACGGCAATGCCGGCCAGAGCGTCCAAATAGGCTTTGCCATTGATGTCCCACACTCGGCAACCTTGACCATGGCTGAGTGCAATGGGCAGTCGGCCATAGGTGTTCATGGTGTGCGGTGAGGCAGCTTCAATGAAAGCGGACATGCTTGAACTCCTGAATGAAAATCGGCCCAACGAAGCGGGCCGCTGAGGTCAGATTTTAGAGGCACTTTCATGAAGCTCAGGTGACCCAGACCAAGGGCTTCAAGTCTTATATAAGATACAATACTCAGGCCAATCAGAGGGCGGCGATCCCGAACTCTGTGATCTCAATAATTACCCCTTTATCCGATGGTCTCCAACAATGCCAAAGAAGTCTTTATCCTGGGTTTGACCCTGGACGGAAAGACATTTCGCCCGAGCGATTGGGCCGAAAGATTGGCCGGCGTGATGAGCCAGTTCCGTCCTGGCGGCGCTGTTCCGGGCAGCCACCTCAGTTATTCACCGTGGTGCGTCCCCACCACCACCGTGGACAACGTGAAATGCGTGGTGGTTCACCACGATTTGCGCGACTACGATGTCTTGGCTTGGGATTTCGTGATGAACTTTGCCCGCGATAACCAACTGCAGGTGGCCGAGGCCTGTTTGCTGCCCGACCCACCGTCTAAAAAATAATCGCCTCATCCCAACCGCCAAGGTGGGGGCTGGGCGCATCCCTCTTCAGACTTCGCCACGTGCTCTTTTTCGCAAAGGGCATTCGCGTGGTCAATCATTCACCGAGCTCCGTTCATTGGCATTGCGCCACAAGCATGCATGTGGCTCTGACGCCATGCAAGGTCGCTGTGGATAGCGCGAGCGCTTCCCCTAAATTCAGCGGTCGCCCTGTCACAACCATCGCTATCGGGAAGACCACTGCCGACAAGCGCATGACAGGCCGAGGTTGTGCCGAATGGAACGCGCTTTTGGGCGTAAATGAAGTTGCTCGACATGGGGAGGTAAGGGTTTTCCATTAATTAAATACTACTTATTAAGTATTAATATTGTCTGCGGATGATCCGTGATTCAGCAGGTTCATCCAGCGCAGATTCACGACCATCACTTCAGCGAGACTGACATGACCATTCTTTTTTATGCCATTCCTGTCTTTTTACTGTTGATCGGATTGGAGTTGTGGGTTTCGCGCTCACGAGGCTTACCGGTTTATCGACTCAAAGACACGCTGACTTCACTCAACATTGGCTTGATGAGTGAGTTCACCAAAGCCATCAGCGGCGTGATCGGTGTGGTGATGTTCATGCTGATCTCCAAAAACTTTGGTGCCTACGATTGGGACACACAGAATCCGCTGACTTGGATCTCTGCACTGATCTTGTATGACTTTTGCTATTACTGGGTGCACCGCACCGGGCATGAAATCAACATCTTGTGGGCCTCGCATGTCATTCACCACAGCAGCGAAGAATTCAATCTGTCGACGGCGCTTCGTCAGTCATCCACCGGCATGCTGTTTCGCTGGATTTTTTATGTCCCATTGGCTTTGTTAGGCTATCCATTACAAGTTTTTCTGGTGGTGGGATTGGTCGATCTGATTTACCAGTATTGGGTGCACACCCAGCTCATCGGCAAGCTCGGGTGGATGGAGAAAGTTTTTGTGACACCGTCCAACCACCGCGTTCACCATGGGCAAAATGACTATTGCATCGATAAAAACTACGGCGGCATTTTCTGCATTTGGGACCGGATGTTTGGCACTTATGCCGATGAACGCGACGATGAAAAACCCACCTACGGCATTCGCAAGCCCTTAGAAAGTTGGAATCCACTGTGGGCCAATGTTCACCATTACCTGCACATCTGGCACCAAGTGAAGGGCACTTCCAATTGGCGACACAAGCTGATGTATGTTTTTGGCGGGCCGTCTTGGTCGCCCCCATCAACAGAGTCCACGACCACCTTCTCGGTGACACATTTCAGTCGTTTTGACACACCCACCCCAGTGGTTTGGGTTCGCGTCACTTTCTTGCTCACCGCTGTGGCCTCAGCCGCATTGATGGCGTTTTATGCTTACCAAGCCCACTTGACGCTGCCATGGATCATGGCTTTGTGTGGCACGTTTGTTGTTCTATTGACTTTGATGGGGTGGTTAATGACGCGAAGGCCAAGCTCCATGCACCGAGCTCAACAGGCGCTGGTCGCATGAACAGTTTGGCCGTGACCGATGGTTTGTTGTTCGTGTGCGCCGCTTATTTGGCATGGGTGCGTCACTCGACCGTCAGCATCAGACTGGCATATGGGGTGATTGCTGTGGCCGCGCTGTTGGGTACATTGAAGTTCTCTGGGCTGTATCCACTGGAGGCATGGCACCGCTTGTTTTCCATTTTCGCAGGCAGTGCCGCGCTGCCATTGTTGGCCGTGGCTGTCATTTGGCCACGTTCGGCGGTCGCAACTGACCGTCAACTGGCTTTGATTTTTCTGGGTGCTGCCGCTTTGTTGGGCCTTGCCATCGCGGGCCTAGGGCAACTGCGTATTTATGACCGGGCGCTGGCCACCATCAGTCTCCTGGGCATGCTGGCGTGGACAGTCAAGCAAAGTCAATGGCAGCGTTCGGCAGGCTTGGTGTTGATGTTGGTGGGTTCAGTGCTTTATGTAGCAGAAGTGGAACTCGCGGCTGGGTTGTCACCTGGTGACTACTTGCATTTGGGCATGGCCGTCGGGATCTTGTTGCTTTCCACGTGGCGCAGATCTCCGCCACTTACACCGCTAGCTCAACAGCCACCCCAGGGCCCTGAACGAATTTGAAGTGTCGGGTAACCGCCTAGTGTGAAGCCCCCATGAAAAAACCGCCCGAGGGCGGTTTAGTTTTCGCGGACAGCGCACCCGTTTCAAACGGCAGCGAGGTCAAAGCCTCGCCGGGCTGTTGATCTGGTGGAGCGGATCAGGCTGCGGCGAGAGCCAAAGTCTTGACTTTGGCGCTCAGGCGGCTCTTGTCACGAGCAGCCTTGTTTTTGTGGAAGATGCCTTTGTCGGCAATGATGTCGACCACGGTTTGCATCTTGGCAAACAGTTCAGTCGCTTTGGCTTTGTCGCCTGCTGCAACGGCTTTTTCAACGTTTTTCACAGCAGTGCGGTATTTGGAGCGCAGCGAAGAGTTCGCGGCATTGATTTTGATGTCTTGGCGGACGCGTTTACGGCCGGAAGCAAGACGGGGGTTTTTCTTTTTGGGTTTAGCGGATGCCATGGATTAATTCTTTCAGTGTCTGAGGATGATGTCCAGCGAACCCAGCATTCTAGCAGAATTGTCTCGCCAGCAGGGACCTTTATCAGAGCGGCCGACCCGTATTCCCCCTCAAGGCCGCTACACTCGCCCTCTGTGAGCCTCCTTCGATCTGCCTCTGTTGTCTCGGTTTTTACTCTGGCCTCCCGGGTCACGGGTTTGGTGCGCGAACTGCTGATTGCCTCGACCTTTGGCGCCAGCGCATTGACCGATGCCTTCAATGTGGCCTTTCGCATTCCCAATCTGTTTCGCAGGCTGTTTGCTGAAGGCGCATTCAGTCAGGCGTTTGTGCCCGTTTTGGCGACCAGTCGGGCCCAACATGGCGATGATGCGACCCGCGAGGTCATTGACAGCGTCGCCACGGTTCTGGCTTGGTCAGTTTTGGCGCTCTCCATCTTGGGGGTGATGGCTTCTCCTTGGCTGGTTTGGGCCATGGCCAGTGGTTTGCAACAAAACGCCAAGGGTTTTGATTTGGCAGTCAACATGACCCGCTGGATGTTCCCTTACATCGCCTTCATGTCCTTGGTGGCCTTCTCCGCGGGCATTTTGAATACTTGGAAGCGGTTTGCAGTGCCTGCGGCTACGCCGGTCTTATTGAATGTGTGTGTCATTGCGGCTGCGTGGTGGCTGGCCCCCCTGTTGGCGCAACAAGGTATTGAGGCCATTTATGCCTTGCCCGTCGGGGTGATGTTGGGTGGATTCCTGCAACTGGCGGTTCAAATTCCCGCTTTGCATCGCCTGGGTTTGTTGCCCCGACTGGGCATGGGGCCCTCGGCTCTGAAAAAAGCCTGGACCAACCCAGCGACCCGCAATATTTTGAGTCTCATGGCCCCCGCTTTGTTGGGGGTTGGGGTGGCACAAATTTCACTGTTGATCAATACCCAGATTGCCTCTCACTTGGCTCCAGGCAGTGTCAGCTGGTTGACCTACGCAGACCGGTTGATGGAGTTCCCCACCGCAATGTTGGGCGTGGCGTTGGGTGCTGTTTTGATGCCCCAACTCGCTGCAGCCAAAGCCACGGGTGACACCGAGCGCTATGCCGCCATGCTTGACTGGGGTTTGCGTTTGGTCCTCTTGCTGTCTTTGCCATGTGCCGTGGCTTTGCTGGTTTTTGCGCAACCCTTGGTCTCGGTGCTTTACCACTACGGCGCCTTCACTGACCGTGATGTTCAGCAAACCACGCTGGCCTTGACTGGCTACGGGGTTGGTTTGCTGGGTTTGGTGGCGATCAAGGTTTTGGCGCCCGGGTATTACGCCAGCCAAGACATCAAAACGCCGGTCCGCATTGCCGTGGTGGTGTTGGTTTTGACGCAACTGTTCAATGTGCTCTTGGTGCCCCATTTGGCCCACGCCGGCTTGGCGCTGTCGATTGGTTTGGGTGCGCTGGTCAATGCACTTTGGCTGTTGCTGGGTTTGTTGCGCCGAGGCAGTTATATCCCGCAACCGGGTTGGTGGCGTTTTGTTTTTCAGGTGGTGGTGGCCACTGGGTTGCTCGCGGGCTTGTTGGTGTTTGCATCACAAGCGCTGCCATGGCTGGCGATGCGCCAAGATGCCTGGCAACGCATCGGGTGGATGGCCGTCATTTTGTTCTCGTCTGCGTTGGTTTATTTCGGCGCACTCTGGCTCAGCGGCCTTCGGCTGAAAGCCTTTTTGAAGCGGTAACCACGTCGAGATGGGCATGAACCTGGACTTCACTCCACCGACACCGTTGGATTACTTTGCCAGCCTGGTTCAAAGCGATACGGACTTGCCCTTGCTGGAAGCAGCCGCAAGCTTGGCGCAGGACGAGGAGCCTGCGCTGGATGTGCAACAGGTCTTGGACGATGTGGCGCGCTTGCTCAAACGCATCAAAGCGCGTTTGCCCTCTGAGGCCGATGACCTGACGCGCTTGGCCATGCTGAGCCAGGTGTTTTACAAAGAAATGGGTTTTGGGGTCAATGCCAATGACTTTTATGCCCCAGAAAACAGTTACTTGCACGAGGTCTTGCGAACCCGCCGCGGCTTGCCCATTGCCTTGGCCGTGATCTGGTTGGAGTTGGCGCAAGGCTTGGACCTGCATGCGCATGGCATTTCATTTCCGGGGCACTTCTTGGTCAAGGTCACTTTGCAAGGAGGCTTGGTGGTGTTAGACCCATTGACGGGAGAGTCATTGGGCGTGGACAACTTGGCCGAACGATTGGGGCCCTATCGCAGCGCTGAGGACAAAGTTTCCGGGACCGATTTGGACGATGGCGAAACACCTTTGGGTTTGTATTTGCAACCCTGCCCACCCCGAGATTTCTTGGCGCGCATGTTGCGCAACCTGAAAGAAATTTTCCGTTCGCAAGAAGATTGGCCACGCTTGTTGTGCGTGCTGGACCGCTTGGTCGTGTTGCTGCCAGAGGCTTGGTCAGAGCGGCGTGACAGGGGTTTGGTGTTGGCCGAGTTGGGGCGCAACCATGAAGCGTTGCTGGACTTGCAGACTTACATTCAAGCAGAACCCTTGGCCTCAGATCAGCAAGCCTTGAGAGACCGAATCATCGAGCTCTCTAGCACTTGAGCCTCGGTGATCAGGCCACGACCACCTGTGCATCGTCGCCTTGCGGGGCGATCTTGCCAATTTGATAAACCTGTTCGCCGGCTTCGCGCAATGTGTTGGCGCAAGCTTCTGCCTGGTCAGCCGCAATCACCACCACCATGCCGATGCCGTTGTTGAAGGTGCGGTTCATTTCAATGTCATCGATGCCGGCTGTTTTTTGCAGCCATGCGAACAACTCTGTTTGTGGCCAGCTGCCTTTTTGCAGGTGAGCCGCCAGTCCCTCGGGCAACACGCGCGGAATATTTTCCAGCAAACCACCACCCGTGATGTGGGCCAGCGCCTTGATGGGGTGCTTGGCCAAAGCAGCCAAAACATTGAGGACATACAAGCGCGTTGGCTCCATCAATGCTTGTTTGAAGGGTTTGCCGTCCAGCGTGGCGGGCGCATGGCTGCCTGCTCGCTCAATGCATTTGCGCACCAAGCTGAACCCATTCGAGTGAACGCCGCTGGAAGCGAGGCCCAACACCATATCTCCCGCTTTGACATTTTGACCCGTGAGGATTTTTGATTTTTCAACTGCGCCGACGGCAAAGCCCGCCAAGTCGTATTCACCTGCTGGGTACATGCCCGGCATTTCAGCCGTTTCACCGCCGATCAATGCACAGCCAGATAGCTCACAGCCCTTGGCGATGCCGCCCACCACGGCGGCTGCGGTGTCGACATCCAATTTGCCGCAGGCAAAGTAATCCAAGAAAAACAAAGGCTCGGCGCCCTGCACCAACACATCGTTCACGCTCATGGCCACCAAGTCGATGCCGACGGTGTCGTGCATATGCCACTCAAATGCGAGCTTGAGTTTGGTGCCCACACCATCGGTGCCACTCACCAAGACGGGCTCTTTGTAGCGTTTGGGCACTTCGAAAAGCGCGCCAAAACCACCAATCCCCGCCAGCACGCCTTCGCGCATGGTTTTTTTGGCCAATGGCTTGATGCGCTCGACCAAGGCATCGCCCGCAACGATGTCGACGCCGGCGTCTTTGTAGGAAAGGGGAGTTTGACTCATGGTTTGGGCCCGATCAGGGCGGTAAATGGAGAACGGGGAGCCAATAAACGGGCTGGCAGACTAAAATCGGTCTTTATTTTAAGGGTTGACCCTGACCGATGACGTCAGCCCGCAACAAAAAACGAGCCCCCCTTGCCAACACCCACCCCATTTTTGATGACCCGTATGGCCGCTTGGTTGGGTTTGGCCGTGGTCTTGGCGCTCGTTTTTTGGCTGCTGGCGCCCGTATTAGCCCCCTTTGTGGTTGCTGCAGTTTTGGCGTACATCCTGCACCCCTTGGTGCTGCGACTGGATGCGTTGTTCAAACACCGTTTGCCTCACACCTTGGTGGTCGTGTTGGTCGAGGTGCTGGCCATGGTTGCCCTGTTGGGTATTTTGTTGTTGTTGGTTCCGATCTTGGTGCGAGAGTGGCCATTGCTGAAGCAGCAATTGCCCGTGTTGTTGGACCAATTGGCCGAATCCATTAACCCCATGCTGAACCAATTGGGCGTCAGTTTTTCACTGGATGTTCGTGACCTGAAATCACAGTTGATGTCCTATCTCAGTGCCAACCGAGAAGATTGGTGGGCGCCATTCATGTCCTCCATCAAGATGGGCGGAAGTGCGGCACTGGCACTGTTGGGCTATGTGGTGTTGGTGCCGGTCGCCCTGTTTTATTTGTTGCACGATTGGCCTCGCATGGTCGGCCGTCTGGTCGAGTTGGTCCCGCCAGGATGGCGCGGCACTTTCGACAGCTTCATTCAGGAAAGCGATCTGGTATTGGGCGAATACCTGCGGGGGCAGTTGTTGGTGATGCTGGCTTTGGCGGTGTATTACTCACTTGCGTTGTCCCTGTTTGGTTTGGATTTGGCTTTGCCGATTGGCGTGTTTACGGGCCTGGCCGTGTTTGTGCCCTATTTGGGTTTTGGCGTCGGCTTGTTGCTGGCCTTGTTGGCCGGTCTGTTGCAGTTTGCATCTGTCGATGCCGTGGTCATGGTCGCTGTGGTGTTTGGTCTTGGGCAGTTGATCGAAAGTTTTGTACTCACGCCGCGTTTGGTGGGCGAGCGCATCGGCCTGCACCCATTGGTGGTGATCCTGGCTTTGATGGCTTTTGGCCAGTTGCTGGGATTTGTGGGGGTCTTGATCGCTTTGCCAGCCAGTGCTGTTTTGCTGGTGGGCTTGCGCCGGGTGCGACGCCAATATTTGCGCAGTGATTTGTACCAAAAAAGTGGGGTCAGCGATCGCGATCAGGGGCCTGGACCCGCATGAAGCAGTTGGCGTTGGACATTGGCTTGGCGTCCTCCCCCACGCTGGACAATTTTTTTGTGGGGCCCAACACCGCTGCCGTCGCGCATTTGCGTTTATGGACCGCCTCAAACAACCGTTCGCCCGTGCCCAGCTATCTGTGGGGTGAAAACGGCTCAGGCAAGACGCATTTGTTGCATGCGGTGCACCAGGCACTCAAAGAGCAGGGCGGTCGCATTGGCTGGCTCGATGCCCACACCCTGCACCCACCTGAATTTGACGACGACTGGACTGCAGTTCTGATGGACGATGTGCACCTGTACAACAGCGAGCAACAACACACCGCCTTCAACTGGTTTGTCAACGCCATGACGCCGCGCTCAGGTTTGCCGCGATGGGTGCTGGCTGCGGGTGCATTACCGCCTTCTGATTTAAAACTGCGTGACGATTTGCGTTCCCGCTTGGGCTGGGGGCACATTGAGGTCTTGAAAGTGCTGGACGAACCTGAGCGTCTGGCTGTGCTCCGCCAAGAGGCCGATGCGCGAGGGCTGTTTTTGAGTGAAGAGGTCATGGCCTACATGCTGAACCGCTTCTCACGCGATCTGGGCAGTTTGATGCAACTGCTGGACCACTTGGACCAATACGCTTTGCAAACGCAGCGTGCGCTGACCATTCCCTTGGTGCGTGCGATGCTGGAGAACGCATGAAACTGGCTTTGTTCGATCTCGACCACACACTGCTTCCGCTGGATTCAGACCACACTTGGGGCGTCTTCACCACCGAATTGGGCTGGAATGATCCGGTTGAATTCAACCAGCGCAACGATGCTTTTTATGCGCACTACCAAGCCGGTACGCTCGACATTCACGACTACATTCGCTTTGCTACCCGCGCGGCCGTGAGCCGTGGGGCCACCGAGGTCGCTCATGCCCACGCGCGTTATATGGATGAAGTGATCCGCCCTCGCATCACGCCCGAGGCATTGGCGCTGGTACGATCGCACCAAGTTGCAGGCGATACCGTCTTGATCGTCACGGCCACCAACGAGTTGGTGACACGCCCGATTGCACAAGCTTTCGGCGTCAGCGAGTTGATCGCGGTCGAATTGGCGCGGGACGCTTCGGGCTGGATCACCGGTGAAATTGCAGGAACCCCCTCATTTCGCGAAGGCAAAGTCACCCGGGTGGCTCAGTGGTTGACCCACCGTGGTTTGGGCTGGGCGGATGTGGAGATGACGTTTTATTCGGACTCCATGAACGACTTGCCCCTGCTAGAACAAGCCCACCATCCGGTGGCAACGAACCCTGACGCTCGGTTGCGTCAACTGGCCACAGAGCGTGGTTGGCGCATCCTCGAACTCTTTCAAGAATGATCAAACAACTCATCCATAAGCTGATGGGCAAAGCCCCCAAAAGCAACAAGCCTTACTTTGGTAGCCGCACAGAAGTGCCTGCATCGGTGCATGGCATCGACCCTCATTTGGTGGACGACCGCGCCATCAATGTCACACGCACCTTGCAGCAAGCGGGGTTTGAAGCCTACATCGTGGGCGGCGCCGTGCGCGATTTGCTGTTGGGTCTCAGACCCAAAGACTTTGACGTGGCCACCAATGCCACGCCTGAGCAGGTGAAGGGTTTGTTTCGGCGCGCCTTCATCATTGGTCGCCGTTTTCGCATCGTGCATGTGGTGTACGGCCGAGGTCGCGACAACGAAGTCATCGAGGTGTCCACTTTCCGTGCGCATTTGGACAACGCGGCTGCAGAGCAAGTGAAGGGCAATGAACGCACCAGCAAGCGCCAGTTGGAGGGCTTGCAGCATGCCGTCGACTCGTCGGGGCGGGTGTTGCGTGACAACGTTTGGGGTCCGCAAGACGAAGACGCGACCCGCCGCGACTTCACTGTCAACGCCATGTATTACGACCCCGAGTCGCAATGTGTGGTGGATTACCACGGCGGCATTGCCGACGCCAAAAAACGCGTGCTGCGCATGATTGGCGATCCGGTCGCGCGTTACCGCGAAGACCCCGTGCGCATCATTCGCGCTGTGCGGTTTGCCGCCAAACTCAGCCCCTTGGGGTTCAAGCTGGAAAGCAAGACGGCCAAACCCCTCACGCACTCTGCGACCTTGCTGGCCGACGTGCCGCAAAGTCGTTTGTTCGATGAAATGCTCAAGCTGCTGCAAACCGGCCACGCGTTGGCTTCCATCGAACAGTTGAAAAAACTGGGCTTGGCTTCTGGCATCTATCCTTTGCTGGATGTGGTGGTGGAGCGGGCGGACAGTGCTTTTGTGCAGGTTGCTTTGGCCGATACCGACCGCCGTGTGGGCGAAGGCAAACCTGTTGCGCCCAGTTTCTTGTTGGCCTGTGTGTTGTGGGCGGATGTGCGCGATGCTTGGGCTCAACGCTTGGCGCGCAAAGAGCACCCTTATCCGGCCTTGCAAGATGCGATTGACGAAGTCTTTGACGCGCGTATTGGCGATGTGTCGGGCCGCGGTAAATTGGCCGCCGACATGCGTGAAATTTGGATGATGCAACCCCGTTTTGAAAAGCGCATTGGCAGCACGCCATTTGGCTTGGTTGAACAACCCCGTTTTCGCGCGGGCTTCGACTTTTTGCGCCTGCGTGCAGACATCGAAGAAGTCGATGTGCGGCTCGCCGATTGGTGGCAAGAGTTCAGCATGGCCAGTGACGCTGAGCGTGAAGATTTGGTGCAGGCAGCAAAAGCAGAACAGCAGGCGTTGCAGGCAACCAAACCGCGTGTGAAGCGCGCACCCAGGCCCGACACCTCGGCTGAACCCCGTTCAGATTCCCGCGCCCCAGTTGGTGCCGGTGACAGCAGTGCGGCAGCAACCTCTTCGGATGCGCTTACTGACGATGCGCCCAAAAAACGGCGTCGCCGCCGCCGCAAGCCTGGCGCCTCGGCTGCACAAGCGGGTGACGCTGAATAAACCGTCGCCTTCAAAGACATGAAGGGCACTGCGCGCGACCCCGTCACCGCTTTTGTGGCCTTGGGGGCCAATTTGGGTGACGCCCAACGCACGGTGGTTCAAGCGTTGGAGGCGTTGGCTGGCTTGCCAAGCACCCAATTGTTGCGCAGCTCGCGGCTCTACCGCACGGCACCTTTCGAGGCGCAAGGGCCTGACTTCATCAATGCGGTGGCCCAAATTGAAACGTGCCTGACCGCGCCTGCCTTGTTGCAGGCTTTGCAAGCCCTCGAAAATCAGGCGGGTCGAGAGCGGCCTTATGTCAATGCCCCGCGCACCTTGGATTTGGACTTGCTGATGTTTGGTCAGTCCCACATGCAAAGTGCGCGATTGAACTTGCCGCATCCACGTTGGCGTGAGCGTGCTTTTGTCCTTCGGCCTTTGGCGGATCTGGCGCCAGAGCTTGTGACTGCAGCAGATTGGGCGCGTGTTTCGAGCCAAGCCATCGATCTCGTCACGCAGTCATGACCCCTGCAGTCTCAATTGCATCGCTTGTCGCGGGCAACCTTTTTCAACCCAATCACTTGTGGCTGAGGGTGACGGCGAAGTTGGCCAGCGCTCCCATGAGGCCACAGGCGGGGTGAGGTTTCAGATGTTTTATTGGCTGATCTCTTTGGCCGCTTCGATTTGGTATTCGAAATACCGTTGAAAGCTGAAGGCCAGACTGGACATCAGAACCGCAGTGCCAATGAGCAAGGCTGTGACAATGCCAAACACGGTACCCCAGTGGGTTTTGCCGGCAGGGGTCAAGGCATCGGCTTTTGGGTTGAATTTGGCATTCCATTTCTCGATGGACATGAGGCCATAAACAATGGCATTCAAGGCGCATCCTGCAATGGTGAACCCCAGCAGTGGAATCAACAGCCAACTGAGGGTGTCATCTTGGCCGAGCTTTTGAACCCTTTCGAGCCCATAAAAACCCAGTGCCGTGGGGATGGGCAACAACCAAGCCAAGGTGTCGGCAAAACCATACAAATAAAAGCGGTGCAAGCCCATAGGGCCGCCACAAAGAGCTAGCCAAGTGGCGCGTGTTTTGTTTTTCATGCTGCCGATTATTGCGGAGCGGTGGTGTCACCCGCGCCCAAAGGTTTTTCCATCATCACCACATCCAGCCACCGGTCGAACTTCCAGCCGCACGATTTGAGAACCCCGACATGGCTGAAGCCCAAAGCGGAGTGCACGCCGACAGAACCTGTGTTGGCTGAATCGCCAATGACCGCCAGCAACTTGCGCACGCCAGCACGTTCAGATCGGGTGCAAAGCTCGGCTAGCAAGGCTTTTCCGAGGCCTTTGCGGTGCACGTCGGGGGCCATGTAAATCGAATCTTCGGCTGAAAACCGGTAGGCAGGCCGGGGCTTGAACCAGTTGCAATAGGCAAATCCGATCACCCGGCCTTCCGCTTCCACCACCAAATAGGGCAAACCTTTGGCCAGCACGTCGGCGCGTCGGGTGGCCATGTCCGCTTCTGTGGGGGGGTCGATCTCGAAGGTGCCCGTGCCCGTGAGGACATGGTGCGCATAGATGGCGGTGATGGCCGCAACATCTTCGTCGCGGCTGGGGCGGATCAGTGGCAAAGCAGGACTCCCGTTGTATAATGGTGGGCTTTTCAGTGTGTCACTGGCCGGGTGGCCAGTTGCGTGTCTCAAACGCTGAAGGATACCGGGCGTCTCGGCAATTGTTCCGAAGACACCCAACCACCCAAGGATAAATCATGGTTGTTATTCGTTTGAACCGCGGCGGCTCTAAAGCACGTCCTTTCTTCAACATCGTCGTTGCTGACAAGCGCGTGCGTCGCGATGGTCGCTTCCTCGAGCGCATCGGCTTCTACAACCCCACAGCCAAAGGTGGCGAAGAAGGTTTGCGCATTGCTCAAGACCGTCTGACCTACTGGAAAAGCGTTGGTGCTCAGGCCTCTCCCACTGTGGAGCGTCTGATCCGTCAAGCTGGCAAAGCCGCCGCCTGATTGGTTCGCTCAGGTCATGCGCCCCGCCTTGGAAACAGCGGCTCTGCCCGCTGACGCCATCGAAATTGGGCGCATTGCCGATGCCTGGGGCATCAAAGGCTGGTTCAAAGTCTTGCCCCACAGCGCCTCGCCCGAGGCGCTTTTTTCTTCCAAAAGCTGGTTTTTGTTGCCGCCAGAACGCGCCATGAAACCCAAGCGAGCCACCGAGGCGGCTGCTTTGGCGCCTGTGTGGACCGAGCCCGTGGTGCTCAACATCAAAGAAGTCAAAGACCACTCCGATACGGTGGTGGCTTGCGCGCAGCACATTGACGACCGCAATGCCGCTGAAGCATTGCGTGGTGCACGCATTTTTGTGCCTCGATCCCATTTTCCTGCCGCTGCTGAAGGCGAATATTACTGGGTTGACCTGATGGGTTTGCAAGTGATCAACCGCGAAGGGCTGAACTTGGGCCAAGTACGCGATCTGATGTCCACGGGGCCACAAACCGTGTTGGTCATCGAGGCAGAGCCCACCGTGGAAGGTGGCAAGCCAGTTGAGCGAATGATTCCCTTCGTCTCTGCATTCGTCGACGGTGTGGACTTGCCTGGCAAGCGCATCACGGTCGATTGGCAGCCAGATTACTGATCGGCTCTGGCCGTGGAGGGCCATCCATGCGCTTTGACATCATTACCCTGTTTCCAGAGCTTTTTGCGCCCATTTTGAGCAGTGGCATCACGCGCCGTGCTTACGAAAATGGTGGGGTAGAGGTGCACTTGTGGAACCCGCGAGACCACGCCGAAGGCAACTACCGCCGTGTCGACGACCGATCTTTTGGCGGTGGCCCGGGCATGGTCATGCTGGCCGAGCCTTTGTACCAGTGCCTGTTGGCCATTCGTGCGGCCAGAAACGAATCCGCGCCCGCGCCAGTGGTGCTGTTTTCGCCCATTGGCGACAAACTCAACCATTCGGCGGTCGAACATTGGTCCCACAGTTCCGGGGCTGTGTTGTTGTGCGGTCGCTATGAAGGCATTGATCAACGCTTCATTGATCAGCATGTGGATCACCAAATCAGTCTCGGTGATTTTGTCCTCTCGGGTGGGGAAATTGCGGCCATGGCCTTGCTGGATGCAGTGGCCCGACTCCAGCCTGGGGTGCTGAACGATGAAGGCAGCCATCAGTTGGACAGTTTCAATCCCGCTTTGGACGGCTTGTTGGACAGCCCGCATTTCACGCGACCTGAAATGTGGCACGACCAGGGCGTGCCGGCGGAATTGATGTCGGGACACCATGCGCAAATTGCCCGATGGCGGCGCGAACAAAGCCTGCGCTTGACGGCGCAGCGTCGGCCTGAATTGCTTGAAGCTGCGCGCTTAAAGGGGCAACTCAGCCCGCAAGATGAAGCCTATTTAACTCGCATTCAGCAAAAGGATGATTTTCAGGGTAATGAGTCCTCAAAAAAGCTATAATCAAGGGCTTTTCGATCCTCTACCCGCCGCGATTTGGCTCAGTCATGCAATGGCATGGCCTTTACAGCACAAAACGCCCCTTGTGTAGCGAGGCATGATCGGACGGAGTTCAAAAAATGAATTTGATTCAAACTCTTGAGCAGGAAGAAATTGCCCGTTTGGGTAAAGTGATTCCTGAATTTGCCCCCGGCGACACCGTGATCGTCAGCGTCAACGTGGTGGAAGGTGCGCGCAAGCGTGTCCAAGCTTACGAAGGTGTTGTGATCGCCAAGCGCAACCGTGGTCTGAACAGCGGCTTCACTGTGCGCAAGATCTCCAGTGGCGAAGGTGTGGAGCGTACGTTCCAAACTTACAGCCCCGTGATCGCCAGCATCGAAGTCAAGCGTCGTGGTGATGTTCGCCGCGCCAAGCTGTACTACTTGCGTGATCGCAGCGGCAAGTCTGCACGTATCAAAGAAAAGTTGCCACAGCGCAAAGCAGCCCCTGCTGCTCAAGCGTAAAGCCTTTTCGGCCGATCAAAAGAACCGCCCGGGTTTGCGCCCAGGGCGGTTTTTTTATGGCCGTGAAAATCTCGAGGTGCGACACAAGTGATCAGCCGCTGATCATCGCGCACCATAAAAAAAGGCCTTGCCAGTAACGGCAAGGCCTTGGTCGAGGACCAATGCGCAGAGTGTGAAACGCTTGGCTTCAGCCCTGCAGCGGGATCAACCGCGTGTGATTTTCAGGACACGTGTACTGCCACGCTTGCCGGCAGGGCCTTCGCCTGCAGCGCCGTGCGGCTTGAAGTTGCTGGCGCCAAACTGTTTGGGGCCACGTGCAAACTTGTCACCAGCCGCACCACGGGGTGCTGGGCGAGCGCTGTTGCGGTTGTCACCGCCGCGGTCTTCCCAACGACCGCCCGCCTGACGGGGGGCGTCTTGTCGTGCGTCTTGGCGCGGTGCGCCTCGGTTGTCGCCTCGGTCCCATGGGTGTGCAGGTGCGGCACGGTTCTCAAACCGATCGCCACCGCGGGGGGCGTCAAAACGGCCACCATCTTTGCGGGCGTCGAAGCGAGCTTCGCCACGTTGCTCGAAGCGAGGTTGTTCTTCGCGGAAGTTACCGCGTGGCCCGCGGTTGTCAAAACCACCGCCATCGCGTTCACGTGGACCACCAAAGTCGCGACCGCCACCAGAGGGGCGACCCCCGCGGAAGCCACCGCCGGCGTTGGCATAGTTACGCTCGCCGCCAAAGCGATCGCCACCACGGCCCATGGGCTTGCGCGCCTCAGGCATGCGCACTTTGGGCTCAAGGCCTGGAATGACTTCAGCTTTGAAAGGCTGACGGGTGTAGGACTCGATGTCGCCAATTTTGCGGCGGTCACGGAGTTCAGCAAATGTCACGGCCAAGCCATCGCGCCCGGCACGGCCAGTGCGGCCAATGCGGTGGGTGTAATCCTCGGCCTTCATGGGCAAACCAAAGTTGAAGACGTGGGTGATGGTGGGCACGTCGATGCCACGGGCCGCCACGTCAGTGGCCACCAGAATTTGCACCTGACCATTGCGCAGGGCCATCAGACGGCGGTTGCGCATGCCTTGGCTCAACGCACCATGCAAGGCCACTGCAGAAAAGCCGTCTTGCTGAAGGTCTGCTGCCAAGCCGTCGCATTCGATTTGCGTGCTGGAGAACACAATGGCTTGGTCGATGGAGGCATCCCGCAACCAGTGGTCCAACATCTGACGCTTGTGCTGGGCGTTGTCAGCCCAGAACAGCACTTGTTTGATGTTGTTGTGCTTTTCTTGAGGGTTGTCGATTTGGATCTTCTGAACCGATGAGCCGCCATCGTGCATCACGCGCATCGCCAGTTGCTGGATGCGGGGTGCAAAAGTGGCACTGAACATCATGGTTTGACGGCGCTGGCTGGTCATGTCATTGATGTCGGCCAAGTCGTCAGAGAAGCCCAAGTCGAGCATGCGGTCAGCTTCGTCAACCACCAAGAACTGCACCTGGTCCAGCTTGATTTGCATCGAGCGTTGCAAATCGAGCAACCGGCCAGGCGTCGCCACCACCAGGTTGGCGTTTTGAAGTTTGGCAATTTGCAGTTGGTAAGGAATGCCACCGACCACGTTGGCAACGCGCAAACCACGGGTGTGTTTGACCAGTTCAATGGCGTCTTGCGCCACTTGTTGGGCCAATTCACGGGTGGGGCACAAGATCAGTGCGCCGGGTGTGGGCGCCTTGAAGTTGCGAGGGTTGGTGGGGTCTTTGCGTTTGGCGCGTTTGGGGGCAGGCGCGCCAGTGGCGGCGGCCTCGGCGCAAGCTTTCTCAAATTCAGCGCGCTCAGCAGCATCTTGCTCGGCCATTTGTTGAATCAAGGTGTGCAACACCGGCAGCAAGAAGGCCGCGGTTTTTCCGCTGCCCGTTTGGCTGGACACCATCAGGTCGGTGTAACCGTTGGATTTGCCATCTTTAGAACCACCGGCCGTGGGCAGCGCCAAAGGAATGGCGCGAAGTTGTACGGCTGTTGGTTGTGTGTAGCCCAAATCGGCAACGGCTTGCACCAGTTCAGGGGCCAAGCCCAACTCGACAAAGCCATTGGGCAATTCTGGGGTAACTTCCAGTTCAGCATCGGAAGCTGCAGGAGCGTGAGCGGGCGCAATGTCAGAGGCGGCTGCGACCATGATTTCAGTGGCCAGGTTTTTGGCAGGGGCCGATTCAGCAGCCATGGAAATATTTTCGGCAGGCGACAAGTCGTCCTGCACTGTGTTCAAAGTGTCAGTCATGTGTATCAATAAAAACTCGCACGGAACAACGGCCGCAAAGAATTGCT
>JBJOIR010000022.1:0-27944 GCA_046047055.1 Pseudomonadota bacterium
TGAAGCTGCCGGCTTTGGCGCGGGTGTCGCGGTACTCGGGCAAATAGCGACCGGCTTGGCGCATGAGCCAGACGGGGGTGTGGTCGGTGGCTTGGCGCAGGCAAGCGCGCAGGAAGGTGTCGTTTTGCAGGGTCATGGCGAGGGCTTTTTCGGCTTCAAAGGGGTGAATACAAGGTGATGACGAGGTGATTTCGCGGTGAATCTGGGGCAGATTTGGGCTGTTTGGGGTCTGAAATGTTCTGGAGTGGGGGTGTGTCAATTTTTGAAATTTCGTAAAGTGTCAACCTGACTTGACATTTTGTCAAATGTCGGTAAATTCATGCCCAGACAAGCCAATACGAAAGCCAGTCATGGACGCCTTGCGGGAATGGATTCAATCTCCAGCTCAGCTGAGAGCGCTTCCGCCTGAGCGTTTGCCAGCGTTGGCCCAAGAATTGCGGCAACGCTTGATCCAGTCGGTGGCCAAAACAGGGGGGCACTTCAGCTCCAACCTGGGCACCGTGGAGTTGACCGTGGCGTTGCACTATGTGTACAACACCCCACAAGACCGTTTGGTGTGGGATGTGGGGCACCAAACCTACCCCCACAAAATGCTCACCGGCCGCATGGACCGCATGCACACGCTGCGTCAGCGGGGGGGGCTGAGCGGATTTCCGCTCCGCCAAGAAAGCGAGTACGACGCATTCGGAACTGCCCATTCCTCCACCAGCATTTCGGCCGCCTTCGGCATGGCCATGGCCGCCAAACTCACAGGCCACGCCAGAAAGTCGGTGGCCATCATCGGCGACGGGGCCTTAACGGCAGGCATGGCCTATGAAGCCATGAACAACGCCGGGGCCAGCGACTGCGATTTGTTGGTGGTGCTGAACGACAACGACATGTCCATCAGCCCGCCAGTGGGGGCCTTGAACCATTACCTGGGCGAGCTGATGTCGGGCCGCTTTTATGCGCAAGCCAAAAAACTGAGCCAGCAGTTGCTGCGCAATGCACCGCCTTTGTTTGCTTTGGCGCAACAGCTGGAACAACAAGCGCAGCAGTTCATCCAGCCCGCCACGATTTTTGAAAAACTGGGCTTCGCTTACACCGGCCCGATCGATGGGCACGATGTGTTGGGCTTGGTGCAAGCATTGCAAAAAATTTCGCAAGCCAAGGGGCCTCAGTTTTTGCATGTGGTCACCCGCAAAGGCCAGGGCTACGCGCAAGCCGAAGCCGATCCAGTGAGTTACCACGGGCCGGGCAAGTTCGACCCTGCCGTAGGTCTGCAGCCCACGGCGTCGGGCCCCATGACGTTCACCCAAGTGTTTGGTCAATGGCTTTGCGACATGGCCACCCAAGACCCGCGCTTGGTCGGCATCACGCCAGCCATGCGCGAAGGCGCGGGCATGGTGGCGTTCAGCCAGCGATTTCCGGCGCGCTACCACGACGTTGGCATTGCCGAGCAACACGCCGTGACCTTTGCCGCAGGCATGGCCTGCGAGGGCCTGAAACCGGTGGTGGCGATTTACTCGACCTTCTTGCAAAGGGCCTACGACCAACTGATCCACGATGTGGCCTTGCAAAACTTGCCTGTGGTTTTTGCCTTGGATCGTGCCGGCCTGGTGGGCCCGGATGGGCCCACGCACGCCGGCATGTTTGACATTGCCTTCACGCGTTGCATTCCCAACATGAGTGTGGCGTGTCCCGCCGATGAAAACGAGTGCCGCCAACTGCTGAGCACGGCGTATGCGCAAGACCACCCGGTGACGGTGCGCTACCCGCGTGGGGCGGGCGTTGGCAAGCCGGTCGCGACCGACCTGCAAGCTTTGCCTTTCGGGCGCGCGGCGCTGCTGCGGCAAGGCCGAGGCTTGGCTATTTTGGCCTTTGGCCCCTTGCTCTATGAAGCCCTGAAGCTTGCCGACAGCCTGGATGCGACCGTGGTCAATATGCGCTGGGCCAAGCCGCTTGATTTGGAGATGCTGCAACAAGTGGCAGCGCAGCATGAGCGCTTGATCACCCTGGAAGACGGCGTGCGCATGGGCGGCGCAGGCGCAGCGGTGTTAGAGGCACTGCAAGACATGGGGCTGCACAAACCGGTGCTGGTGATGGGTTTTGAAGACGCTTTCACAGAGCACGGAGAACCCAAAGAACTGATGGCGCATTACGGACTCACGGCTGCGGGTATTCAGCAGCGCATGGCCCAAGCATGGCCAGAGTGGCATGTGGCGCCCGTGCTCAGAATGGTGGTCTGAATGGCAGTCTGGACACTGGGCCTGAACCACCGCACCGCGCCGATCGATCTGCGCGAACGATTTGCTTTTGCCTCTGACCAATTGGGCTTGTCCATGCAAGGCTTGTGCAGTAGCCTCGAGTCGCACAAAGAGGTGGCCATTTTGTCCACCTGCAACCGCACAGAAATTTACTGCGCGGGTGAACAAGTGCAATGGCGACAAACACTCGATTGGTTGGCAGACATCGGCAAGGCCCAAGTGGACAACCTGCAATCGCACATTTACCGGCTCGAAGGCGGGGCATCTGCGCGCCATGCGTTCAGAGTAGCCAGTGGCCTGGATTCGATGGTGCTGGGCGAGTCGCAAATACTGGGGCAATTCAAGGATGCGGTCCGTGTGGCCGCAGATTCTGGGGTCTTGGGCACCACCTTGAACCAATTGTTCCAGCGCTCTTTTGCGGTGGCCAAAGAAGTGCGCACCTCCACCGACATTGGCGCGCACTCCATCAGCATGGCGGCGGCCAGTGTGCGTTTGGCTTCGCAGATTTTTGAGAACCTCAAAGACACCCACGTGTTGTTTGTGGGGGCTGGCGAGATGATTGAGTTGTGTGTCGCCCACTTCGCCGCCAAATCTCCCCGATCCATCACCATCGCCAACCGATCGGCCGACCGGGCCGAGTTGTTGGCGGCTTTGCATGGCGGCCGCACCATTTCTTTGGCCGACTTGCCCACCCAGTTGCCGCAGTTTGATGTGGTCACAGTTGTACCGCCAGCACCTTGCCGCTGATCGGCTTGGGGGCAGTGCAACGGGCGCTGAAGGCACGAAAAAACCGCCCCATGTTCATGGTCGATTTGGCGGTGCCAAGGGACATTGAGCCCGAAGTCAAAAGCTTGTCGGGGGTGTACTTGTACACCGTCGATGATTTGCAACAGGTCATTCAGACGGGGCAGGCCTATCGCAAAGAAGCGGTGGCTGAAGCCGAAATCATCATTGACCAAGGCGTGAACAAATTCATGGCGTGGTTAGACCAGCGCAACCATGTGCCCTTGATCAAAGAGCTGAATCTGCAGGTCGACACGTGGCGCCAAACCGAGTTGATTCGGGCACGCAAACGCTTTGAAAAAGGCGACTCGATCGACAGCGTGCTGGAGTCGCTGTCGATGGGCTTGATGAAAAAAATGCTGAACGGGCCGATGCGCGAATTGAATCACCCGACGAGTGAGCAAAGAGAAAAAGCCGTCACGGCGGTGAAGCACTTCTTTTTGAACGACTGAGCTTTTTTTTAAACGCCTGAGGCCACCCAGCCCATGCCCTGTGGCAGAGGCCTCAAGCAATCGCCACCGCTAAATGGCGACAGCACCTTGCGCGATGAGTTGTTGCGCCACGCTTTGGCCCAGTGCAGTGGCTTGGGCCAAGACATCCGGCGCCGACAAAGCCAAAGTGCACGACCCTTCAGCTTGAATGAGGGGGGCGTTTGGGGCCTGTGGGTCACCCCAGGCCGCATGAAGGGTCAGCGTCTCTTGGTGCCATGTGGCATGCGCGGCCAAGGGCATGGAGCAACTCCCGCCCATGGTTCTGCTGACGCCTCTTTCGGCATACACCCGCACCGCAGTGGGCAAGTGGTTCAGGCTGGCCAGAATCTCTGCAAGTTCAGGTCGATGGGCGCAAATCTCGATGCCAATCGCGCCTTGCCCTGCCGCCGGTGTCATGCTGTCCAAGGGAAATGCGTAACGGATTCGGTCTTGAAGGCCCAAGCGTTTGAGGCCTGCGGCGGCCAGCACAATGCCCGCATACTGTCCCTCGTCTAATTTGCGCAAGCGCGTGTCCAAGTTACCTCTCAAGGGCTCAATCTGAAGATCGGGTCTGAGGGCTTTCAGCAGCACGGTTCTTCGCAAGCTGGAGGTGCCGACCACGGCACCCGGCGGCAAACTGTCTAAGTGCTCGAAGTGCGGAGACACCCAAGCATCGCGGGGATCTTCTCGTTCGAGAATGCAGGCCAACTCAAAACCGGGGGGCAAGTCCATCGGTACATCTTTGAGCGAGTGCACGGCCAGCTGCGCCGATCCTTCGGCCAAGGCCACTTCCAGCTCTTTGATGAACAAACCTTTGCCACCGACTTGGCTCAAGGGTTGGTCCAAGATCTGATCGCCCAGGGTGGTCATGCCCAACAGCGAGACGCTGTGGCCTTGCCCTTCCAGCAATTGTTTGACATGGTGGGCTTGCCACAAGGCCAGACGACTTTCGCGCGTGGCAATGGTGAGTTGAGAAGTCATGGACGTGCAGGGTAGATCAGGGTTGGGTCTTCAGCAGTTGGGCCACATCTCGCGCAAAGTAGGTCAAGATGCCGTCCGCGCCCGCGCGCTTGAAGGCCAGCAAACTTTCCATCATGACCGCGTCGTGGTCCAGCCAACCGTTTTGCGCGGCGGCCTTGAGCATGGCGTATTCCCCCGACACTTGGTAAGCAAATGTGGGCACCCCAAACTGGTCTTTGACGCGCCGCACAATGTCCAGATAAGGCATGCCCGGTTTGACCATCACCATGTCGGCCCCCTCGGCAATGTCGAGCGCCACTTCGCGCAAGGCCTCGTCTGAGTTGCCGGGGTCCATTTGGTAGGTTTTTTTGTCGCTGCGCCCCAGCTGCTGGGCAGAGCCGACGGCATCGCGGAAAGGGCCATAAAACGCACTGGCGTATTTGGCGCTGTAGGCCATGATGCGGGTGTTGATGTGGCCATGTTTTTCTAGGGCTTGCCGAATCGCGCCCACGCGCCCATCCATCATGTCGCTGGGGGCGACGATGTCCACGCCTGCAGCAGCATGCGCCAAGGCTTGCTGCTCAAGCACCGCCACGGTTTCGTCGTTCAAGATGTAGCCGCGCTCGTCCAGCAAGCCATCTTGGCCGTGGCTGGTGTAAGGGTCGAGCGCCAGGTCGGTCATGATGCCCAGCGTGGGACAGTGCTGTTTGAGGGTGGCCACCACATGGGGAATCAAGCCCTTGGGGTTGGTGGCTTCGCGTCCGTCGGGTGTTTTCAGTGAAGCGCTGATGACGGGAAACAAGGCCATGACGGGGATGCCCAGCGCCACGCACTCGTGTGCCACCGGCAACAACAAGTCCAAGCTGAGGCGGTCTACCCCGGGCATCGAGGCCACCGATTCGCGCCGGTTGTCTCCTTCTAAGACAAAGACGGGATAAATCAAATCGTTCACGCTCAAGGCGTTTTCACGCACCAGCCTTCTGCTGAAATCATCACGGCGCAGACGGCGAGGGCGGCTCAAGGGAAAAGGTGTGGTCATGGTGTTTCCAAAACAAACACCCACGCGTGTTTGTCAATTAAAATTTACAATAGCACATGTAATGATTATTTTGCAACTGGTGGATGCGAGGGGCAGCTCCTCACACACAGGGGCCATCACAAAAGAATCAAACGTCCCGCGTCGGCTCTGTTGGCCAGCGCGGTGTTGTGAATCGAGGGCTCTTGGAGTGCAGTTGTAAGATGGTTGCACCGTTGCCTGTTCAGCATCCTGCTTGTTCATGGATCGCTCCCCTAACTGATTGCTTATGGCCGCCTCACCTCAATCCCTCACCGGTCTCATTCCTTTTTTAAAACCCTACCGTGCGGCCTTGGTCGTGGCGGCGATGTTCTTGTTATTGGCGGCAGGCACCACCTTGGCTTTTCCTTGGGTCTTGCGTCAATTGATTGACCAAGGCCTGGCTACAGGCGAGTCGGCCAGCCAGTTGTCGGGTCATTTCTTGCAACTCTTTGGTGTGGCTGCGGCCTTGGCGGTGTTTTCTTCGGGGCGTTATTTCACTGTGAGTTGGTTGGGCGAGCGCATTACCGCTGATTTGCGCAACGCTGTTTATGGCCATGTGCTCAAGCAGAGTCCGGCCTTCTTTGAGACCACGCAGTCGGGCGAGGTGTTGTCCCGCCTGACGAACGACACCACCTTGGTGCAAACCGTGGTGGGGTCGTCGTTTTCCATGGGCCTGCGCAATTTGGTCATGGGCGCCGGGGCTTTGGGCATGCTGGTCTGGACCAACCCGATCCTCATGTTGCAGGTGGTGGCGGTGTTGGTGGCGGTGATTTTTCCGAGCGTGTATTTGGGTCGCCGCGTGCGGCGGCTGTCACGCGCCAGCCAAGACCGGGTGGCCGACTCGAGTGCCATGGCCTCAGAGGTTTTGAACGCGATCAGTGTGGTGCAAAGCTACACCGCAGAAGGCCGCGAAACCCGCCGCTTTATCGACTCGACGGCGCGTGCCTTGGGCACCGCTTTGGGCCGCATCCGCGCGCGTGCCGTGCTGGTGGGCTTCATCATTTTGGCCTCGAGTGCGGTCTTGTTGTGGGGGCTGTACATGGGCACTTTGGCCGTGCGCGCGGGCACCAGCACCGCAGGCCAATTGGGCGAAACGGTGTTTTATGTGATCTTGTTGGCCAGTGCCTTTGCGGTGTTGGGCGAGGTCTATGGCGACATGTTGCGTGCCGCCGGCGCCACCGAGCGCCTGATGGAGTTGCTGCGCACCGAGTCGAACTTGACCTTGGCGGTCCAGCCTGTCGAAGCGCCTTGGCCGCAAGGCGGCTCGTCCTTGCAACTCGAGTCGGTGCGCTTTCATTACCCCTCTCGACCAGACACTTGGGCGCTGGACCAATTGAGTGGTCAGATTCAGTCTGGCCAGACGGTGGCCGTGGTTGGCCCCAGTGGCGCTGGCAAAACCACGTTGTTTGATTTGCTGATGCGCTTTCACGATCCGCAGTCGGGCCGCATCGTGCTCGATGGCGTGCCGATTGACCACATGGACTTGCAGGCTCTGCGCCAACGCATGGCCATCGTGCCGCAGGAGCCGGTTATTTTCTCGGGCACCGTGCTCGAGAACATCCGCTACGGCCGCCCAGAGGCGACGCCGGCCGAAGTCGAAGCGGCTGCTGATGCGGCCTACGCCCTCGGATTTATTCGTGAATTGCCGCAAGGCTTTGACACCGACCTGGGTGACCGGGGCGTGCGCTTGTCGGGCGGTCAGCGGCAACGCATCGCCATTGCGCGTGCGATTCTCAAGAACCCACCGCTGTTGTTGTTGGACGAAGCCACCAGCGCGCTCGATGCGCAAAGCGAACAAATGGTGCAAGCCGCTCTTGAGAAAGCCATGGTCGGACGCACCACGTTGGTCATTGCGCACCGCTTGGCCACGGTGCAGCGCGCCGATGTGATTTGGGTGCTGGAGCGGGGCCGCTTGATCGAGCAAGGCAGCCACGCCGAGCTGCAGGCCAAAGGCGGGCTTTATGCCAGCTTGGCCGCGCTGCAGTTCAATGCGGCCAACTAAAACTGCGCGGGCTTGACCGCTGTTTCACAGCCAGGCCAAGCGCAGCAAGCCCAGCGCCAAGCAGGCGCCCATCACACGCAGCACGGTGACGCCTTTTTTTACCAAGGCCCATGTCGCCAACACGGTCAACAGCAAGGCGCTGAGGTCGGGCAACATGTGCCAGCCGCCGGGCAACCAAGTTTGGCGCGCAAACATCCCCGCCATGTAGACGATCACCCCGATCACAGCCGCCGTGATGGCTTGCAAGGGCACAGTGAGCGAGGGCATGTGGCGTGTCCGCTCGACCCAAGGGCCGCCCACCAAGATGAAGACAAACGACGGCAAAAACGTGAACCATGTCACCACGCATGCCGCCACCAAGCCCCCCAGCCACGGGGTGCCCCACAAGGCTTGGCTGTGGCCACCTAAAAACCCCACAAAGGCCACCACCATGATCAGCGGCCCCGGTGTGGTCTCGCCCAAGGCCAGCCCATCCATCATTTGCGCCGCCGATAGCCAGCCGTATTGCTGTACGGCCGCTTGGGTCACAAACGGCAACACCGCATAAGCACCGCCAAAGGTCAGCAAGGCCGCTTGCGTGAAAAACACACCCATTTGCGTGAGGGTGTGGGCCCAGCCAAACAGCGCCGCCAACAAGCCCAAGGTGATGGCCCACAAGCCCAGCCCCATGGCCAAAGCGCGGCCAAAACGTGGCAGGCTGAACTGCGTGTGGGCAGGCGAGGGGGAGTGCTCGTTGACCCAAGCCTGGGGCTCGGTCAAGGTTGTGGTCGAGGTTGTGTTTGTGCTTGTGCTTGTGCTTGTGCTTGTGCTTGTGCTTGTGTTCGCGTTTGTTGCAGACACTTGGGGCAGGACGCTGGCAAATGATGTGGCTTGCCCCAGCGGTGAATGGCCTTGTTGCCGTGCGATGGCATAGCCCACAGCGGCCGCGCCCAAGATGATCCAAGGAAAAGCCAGACCCCACAACATGCCGAGCAAAGCCACACCGGCCACCACCCAAAGCCAGCGCGCTTTGAGGGTGCGCTGGGCCATGCGGTGGGCGGCATGCAACACCAGTGCTGTCACGGCCGGCTTCAGGCCCCACAGCAAGGCTTGCGCCCAGGGGTGCGCACCCCAAGCGGTATAGGCCCAACTCAAAACCAAAAACAGCAACAGCGACGGCAGCACAAACAAGGCTCCTGCCGCTATGCCGCCGCGTGTGCCGTGCATCAACCAACCCATGTAGGTGGCCAATTGTTGGGCCTCAGGGCCAGGCAACAGCATGCAGTAGTGCAGCGCATGCAGGTAGCGCTGCTCCGAAATCCAGCGGCGTCGGACCACCAGTTCTTGGTGCATCAATGCGATTTGACCCGCCGGCCCGCCAAAGCTGATGCAACCCAGCTTGAACCAAAAGCGCAGGGCCTCTTGGAAACTCACCGGGGTTGGGCTCGTCATGGTGCGCCCCACTGTTCACGAAAAGCCTGCGCAAAAGCGGGTGTACCGCTCAGCGTTAAGCTCAATTCAAGCCGCTCTTCTGGGCTGAGGGGGGCGGGCATCATCAGGCCGGTCTGAGGGTTCCATGTGAGATGCGCGGGCAACGGTGGACGCCCCGGCGCATGCCGACTGGCTTGCAAATCAAAATCCCAGGGCGCTCCGTCTTCCAGTGCACCAGGCCCATGGGGCGCCACCGCATGGGCCCAAGCCAAGACCTCTGACACCTCTTTCAGCAACGCCGGGTTGTGCGCTGCTGCGGGGTGCGCCAGCGCATCCCAGCACACCACGCCGTCGGCGTCTTCGGTGCAGTCAAAGTCCAGCAGTTGCAAGTTCATGGGGCGCTTCTTGTTTCTCCATCGGGCCTGATTGTCGCCTCCCTGTCCCTGAAGCTGAAGGCGGGTTTGAATACATAAACCACAATAGTTGCTTAAAAAATGGGCAATTTAAGGCATCTAAGGGATTTTCTGTATACAGCTCAGGCCGCTCTGGTGGTTAAATGCCATTTTTATTGTTTTCGCATGTTGTCCACACCTGTCCGAATGGTTGAGCCCGAAGTGGGCGACGAAGGCAGCTCCCAAGCTGTCAAGGCACAGCAACGCCTGCGTGAATGGATTTTGGCGGGCGAGTTGCCCGTGGGCACCCGCATCGCCGAGTTGGGTTTGGTTGAACGCTTGGGCATGTCCCGCACCCCCATTCGGGCAGCGCTGATGCGCTTGGAGCAAGAAGGCTTGTTGGCCTCGTTGCCGGGCGGGGGCTATGCGGTGCGCACATTTTCTGAGCGCGATGTGGCCGATGCCATTGAGTTGCGCGGCACCCTGGAAGGGCTCGCTGCCCGCTTGGCCGCTGAGCGTGGCGTGCGCCCAGCGGTGCTGAAACAGGCCGCCGATTGCCTAGACGAGATTGACCAACTGTTTCGCCAAGGCGCGTTGGACGACGATGGCTTTTCGGTTTATGTGCGGCTGAATGGCCAATTTCACAAACTGTTGTCGGTGATGGCCGAGAGCGAAGTTTTAGAGCGAGAAATTGAGCGCGCCTCCAGTTTGCCATTCGCCTCGGCTTCGGGTTTTGTGGGGGTGCAGGCCCACACCGCCGATGCGCGCGACATGTTGTTGGTGGCTCAGCACCAGCACCGCCAAGTGCTGCAGGCCATTGAGCAACGCGAAGCCGGCAGGGCTGAATTTTTGATGCGAGAACATTCTCGTTTTGCGCGACACAACTTGGCACTGGCTTTGCGCCATCCACAGCCATCGAGCCCGCCCGGTGTGCAACTCATCAGAAGCAAAGTTTGAAACATGTTCATTAAAAATACTTGGTACGTAGCCTGTACGGTGGCCGAACTTGAAGCCCTGAATGACAAGCCACTGGGTCGTACGATTTGCAACGAAAAAATGGTTTTCTTCAAAGGCCCTGAAGGCCAAGTCGCGGCGGTCGAAGACTTTTGTCCGCACCGTGGCGCTCCGTTGTCTTTGGGCAAGGTCTGCCAAGGCAAATTGGTGTGCGGATACCACGGCCTGGAGATGGGCTGCGAGGGCAAAACCGTGCACATGCCCGGCCAACGCGTGCGCGGGTTTCCGGCCATCAAGAGCTTTGCCGTGACCACACGCTATGGTTTTGTGTGGGTCTGGCCCGGTGACCAAAGCCAAGCCGATGTGGCGAAGTTGCCGGTGTTTGAATTTTTTGACAACCCCGCTTGGGCTTATGGCGGCGGGCTGTACCACGTGCAAGCCGATTACCGCCTGATGATCGACAACCTGATGGATCTGACGCACGAAACCTATGTGCATGCCAACAGCATTGGCCAGCCTGAGATTGACGAGACACCTTGCACCACTTCGGTGGAGGGTGACCAAGTCATCTTGCAGCGACACATGACGGGCATTCAGGCCCCACCGTTTTGGCAAATGGCCATGAGTGCCAATGGGCTTGACCCACAAGCCAAAGTGGACCGTTGGCAGATTTGCCGCTTCACGCCGCCCAGCCACATCATGATTGACGTGGGTGTGGCGCTGGCCGGGCAGGGCGGTTTTGACGCGGCACCAGAACACAAAGCCTACAGCGTGGTGGTCGACTTCATCACCCCGGAAACCGAGACCTCGCACTGGTACCACTGGGGCATGGCCCGGCAATTCAAGCCCCACGACGCCGAGCTGACCGACAAAATTCGCCAAGGCCAAGGCGGCATCTTCAATGAAGACATGGAGATGTTGCAGTTGCAACAAAAAAACATCACCGCATGGCCCGATCGCAAGCTGTTGATGCTCAACATCGACTCAGGTGGCGTGCAATCGCGGCGCATCATCGACCGCTTGTTGGCCGAAGAAAACAACATGGCAACCCCCGCATGACCTCCTCAGACCTGACCTCACAACCCTTGGCTGCCGATGGCACTTTTGAAGTGCAGTTGCACAAAAGCGGAAAAATCTTGTCCGTCAACAAAGAGCAGTCCATCTTGAAAGTGCTGCAAGACGCCGGTCACGATGTGCCGTTTTCTTGCTCTGAGGGTATTTGCGGCACCTGCCTGACCCGCGTCGTGGCCGGTACGCCCGACCATTGGGACATGTTCCTCACGCCCGAAGAGCAAGCCACCAACGACCTAATGTTGATTTGTTGCTCTCGCAGCCAGACGGCGCGTTTGGTGTTGGACCTTTGAGATGAGCACCCACAACACCACAACCCGCAGCGCGGCCACCTTGGTCTTGGTGCCCGGCCTCATGTGTGACCACACGGTGTGGACCGAGGTGCTGGCGTACATGGGCCCTGCCGCCCAGCACGCGCGGGTGGCCGACCATGGCGAGTGCGACGATTTGGTGGGCATGGCGCAGCAAATTTTGGACACGACCACCGGCCCGTTGGCCGTGGTGGGCCACTCGATGGGCGGCCGTGTGGCCTTGGAGATGGTGCGCTTGGCGCCGCAAAGAGTGCGCCATTTGGCGCTCATGGACACCGGCCATTTGGCCCGCCCCACTGGCCCCGAGGGCGAGCAAGAAGCGGCCAAGCGCCAAGCCTTGCTGGACATAGCCAACACGCAAGGCGTGGCGGCCATGGCGCGCACTTGGGCGCAAGGCATGGTGCACCCCGAGCGCTTGCGCGACAGGGTTTTGATGGAGGCCATCGTGGCCATGTTTGCGCGCAAAACGCCGCACCATTTTGCGTGCCAAATTCGGGCTTTGTTGTCGCGCCCCAATGCCACGCAGACCCTGCAAAACATCGCCGGCCCGGTGCATTTGGTTTGCGGCGCACAAGACACATGGTCGCCGGTATCTCAGCACGAGGCCATGGCCCGTGAGTTGTCGCAACCCGTCTTGCAAGTCATTGCCGATGCGGGCCACATGGCCCCCATGGAGAAGCCCGAAGCGGTGGCCCAGGTGCTGCTGGCCTGGCTCGCATCTGAACCTTTAACCCCCGCCGCCGCTTGAGGCGGTGGCTCACGATTCAAATTTTTTCTCGCTAACCTCACCACCACAACCAGGAGACATTGATGAACTTTAAAAAACGTTTGACAACCGGCGCCGCCCTGATGGCCATGGCCTTGGCCAGCTCAGTGACCGCGCAAGCGCAAGAGGTCACCCTCAAGGTGCACCACATGTGGCCGACCGTGGCCATGGGACACCAGCGATTGGTGGTGCCATGGTGCGACACCATCGCCAAAGAATCCAACAACCGCATGCGTTGCCAAATCTTGCCGGCCATGACCGGCGGCGGCACCCCGGCCCAATTGGTGGACCGGGTCAAAGATGGCGTGGACGATGTGGTGTTGACGCTGCCCGGCTACACGCCTGGCCGTTTCCCCATCATGGAAGCGTTTGAGTTGCCCTTCATGACCAACACCGCCGAAGTCGCCTCTGCCGCCGCTTGGGATTACATGGTCAAGTACGGTGCCAAAGAATTCACCGGCTCCAAGGTCTTGGCCACTTGGGTGCACGACGAAGGTTTTGTCAGCACTTCCAGCAAACCCATCAAGACCATGGACGATTTCCGCGGTTTGAAAATTCGCGCTGCGAGCCGCCAGTCCACCAAGCTGTTGACCAAATTGGGTGCAACGCCCGTGGGCATGCCCATTCCACCTGTGGCCGATGCGATGACCAAAGGCACGATTGACGGCTTCTTGACCGCATGGGAAATCATCCCGTCCTTCAAGTTGCACGAGGTCAGCAAGTTCCACACCGAAATCGAAGCCAGCCGTCCCTCTATGTTCACGGCGGGTTTTGTGATGGCCATGAACCAAGCCAAATACGACAGCTTGCCTGCCGACTTGAAGAGCATCATCGACAAGCACAGCGGTGCCACCATGTCGCGCACGATTGGCCGCTATTGGGATGAATCCACCGCCGTGGGCCGCAAAGCGGCACAAGACCGTGGCAACACCTTCAACAAAATCAGCGCGGCTGAAACCGACCGTTGGATCCAAGTCTCAGCACCTTTGTACGAAGAGTGGGTGGCCGAGATGGACAAGCGCGGTTTGCCCGGCAAGCAAATGCTGCAAGACGCCAAAGACCTGATCAAAAAATACAACAAGTAAGCCCCTGACTGCCCCTCTTCGCGAGGGGCAGCGCAGTTTTTGAACGGACCACTCTCATGCATTCCTCTTGGTTATTGGCGCCTGTGTGTCGGGCATTTGGCACTGTCGGCGCCTTTGTGGCTTTGGCCACAGGGTTTTTAACCTGTGCCAGTGTGCTGATGCGTGCGGTGTGGTCCACACCCATCCCCGGTGATGTGGAGATGACCCAGATGGGCATCGCTTTTGCCATCTCGATGTGTTTGCCTTATTGCCAGTTGCAAAAGGCCAACATCATTGTGGATTTCTTCACCCAATCGACGTCCAACGGCACCCGAAAAATCCTCGATGCCATCGGCAGTTTGATGTTGGTGTTGTTGTACGGTTTGTTGGCTTGGCGTTCGAGTGTGGGCGCGTTCTCGGTGCGTGAAGCCGGAGAAACCACCATGATCATTGGCTTGCCCATGTGGTGGGCTTATGCCTGCTTGGCGCCCGGTTTGGCGTTGGCCGGCTGGGTGGCTTTGGTGCAAATATTTCAGGGCCAAGGCTCTTCCACAGAAGAGGTGTCAGCATGATGCAGTGGGCCCCTCAGATTGGTTTGGCCATGTTCGTGGCCATGGTCTTGCTTATGGCCTTGCGGGTGCCGATCGCGGCATCCATGTTCATTCCGGGTTTGGCGGGTTATTGGCTGATGACCGACACCGCCACCTCGCTCAATTTTCTTAAAGGCAGCGCAGTGGCGCGACTCACGGTCTATGAGCTGAGTGTCATTCCTTTGTTTTTGCTGATGGGGCAATTTGCCACGCAAGGCGGCTTGAGCCGCGATTTGTTCAAGGCCGCAGCGGCCGTCGTGGGCCATGTGCGCGGCGGTTTGGCCATGGCCTCGGTCTTGTCTGCGGGCGCTTTTGGTGCGGTCTGCGGCTCATCGGTGGCCACGTCGGCCACCATCACCCAAGTTGCGTATCCCGAAATGCGCCGCCACGGTTACCAAGGCCGTTTGTCCACCGCGTCATTGGCAGCGGGTGGCACATTGGGCATCTTGATTCCGCCCTCAGTGCCGTTGGTGGTGTACGCCATTTTGACCGAGCAAAACATCGCCAAGTTGTTTGCCGCGGCCATTGTGCCCGGCGTTATCGCCATGTTGGGCTACATCGTGGTGATTGGTTTTTATGCGCGTTCGCGGCCCGACATGGCCCCTTTGACACCCACTTTGCCGTGGTCCGAAAAGGCGTCTGCCTTGTTCAAAATTTGGCCCATCATGGGCATTTTCCTGGCCGTTTTTGGCGGCATTTATGGCGGTGTTTTTTCGCCCACAGAAGGGGCGGGCGTAGGCGCTGTGCTCACCTTGTTGCTGGGCCTGTTCAAAAAAGAACTCAAGTTGTCGGGCATGCAAGCCGCCTTGCTCAGCACGGCTGAAACCACGGCCATGGTGTTCATGATTTTCTTGGGCGCCGACATGATGAACGCCACCTTGGCCCTGACCGAAATGCCCAAGATGGTCGCCAGCTGGGTCTCGGGCTTGCCGGTGCCGCCACTGGGCATCGTCACCGCGGTGCTGTTGCTGTACATCGTGTTGGGCTGCGTGATGGACGAGTTGTCCATGTTGCTGCTGACCATCCCCGTCATTTTCCCGGCCGTCATGGCGCTCGATTTGTGGGGCCTGACCTACGAGTACAAAGCCTTGTGGTTTGGCATTTTGGTGCTGATGACCGTGAGCTTTGGCTTGATCGCGCCGCCCGTGGGCTTGAATGTGTATGTGGTCAACAACCTGGCCCGCGATGTGCCGATGAGCGAAACCTACAAGGGCTTGGCGCCGTTTTTGGTGTGGGACATTGTTCGCTTGGGGGTGCTGTTGGTGGCACCCGCATTGAGCTTGTGGATGGTGACGCAACTGTTCACCCGCTGATGCGTCAAGGCAGAGGCTTGCATGGACGCGGTCGTTGACATTTTGGGCATCACCGGCCCGATTTATTTGGCCATTGCCTTGGGCTATGTGGCCACCCGCCGGGGTGTATTCACCAAGGCGGACATGCAGGTGTTTGGCAAATTCACACTGAATGTGGCGTTGCCGGCCTTGTTGTTCAACGCACTGTCGCAACGCCGGATTGGCGAAATCTTGAATGGCCAATACCTGTTGGCCTATGCAGTCGGCGGCATGGTGATGCTGCTGCTGGGGCTCTTGTGGGCGCGCAAAGTCAAAGGCCAAAGCCTCAGTTACAGCAGCATGATGGCCATGGGCATGTCTTGCCCGAACAGTGGTTTTGTTGGCTACCCGATCATGTTGCTCACCTGGGGGCCGGTGGCTGGCGTGGCGCTGGCGCTGAACATGGTGATCGAAAACCTCTTGCTGATTCCACTGCTGTTGGCGGTGGCTGATTCGGACGGCGGACAAGCCCGTCAATGGCCTAAAGTGGTTCTGCAAACCCTGAAAAACCTGACGCAAAACCCCATGATCTGGGGCATCGCCGCCGGCTTTTTGTTTTCTCTATCAGGTTGGGCCATGCCGGCGCCCGTGGGTCGCACGGTCGATTTGTTTGCGCAAGCCAGTGCAGCCCTGTCCTTGTTTGTCATTGGGGGCTCGTTGGTGGGGCTCAAAGCCGAGGGCCTGCGCAGCACGGTGACCCCCATTGTGCTGGGCAAGTTGTTCTTGAGCCCCATGGTTATGTGGGCGGTGCTGCAGTGGTGGGTGCCCATCGACGATCCGGCTTTGCGCGGGGCGGTTTTGTTGACCAGCGCGCTGCCCATGCTGGGCATATTCACCATCTTGAGCCAGCGCCATGGGCACGGAGCCATCAGCGCCGCGGCCTTGTTGGTCACCACGGTGGTGTCGTTTGTGAGCCTCAGCGCCTTGCTCTGGTTGCTGCGGCTTTATCCCTTGTGAAGGACGCAGGCGTCCGTTCAGTCCGGTTGATGTTCCCTGCGGTTGATGTTCCCTGCGGTTGATGTTCCCTGCGGTTGATGTTCCGTGCGGTTGATGTTCCGTGCGGCTTGCGTTCAATGAGGCGTGAGCCACTGCGCCGCGAGCTCGCCCAGCAGGGACAAAGTGGCTTGTTGCGTCAAGGTCGATGGGCGCAATGAACTGATCGCGGTGGTCAGTTGAATGACCAGCGCAGGCTCTGTTACCGGTCGCACCGAAAACGCCGACGGCCGGACCGAGCGCATGACCGCGTTGGCTGGGAGCAGGGCGTAGCCCGCGCCATCGGCCACCAAATCCAAAATGGCACTCACGCCATCGATTTCCAGCGCAATCTGGGGGCGCAAACCCAAAGCCGCCATTTCTGACTCCACATGCATGCGAATCGCATTGGGACGGGTGGGAATCACCAGCGGCAACTCGGCCACGTCTTGCAGCCGGATGGGCGGCGGCGGCGGGTCTTCTTGCAAGCCGGGAGGGCGCGGTTGCACCAGCCACAAGGCTTCTTGCACCAAGGGCGTGTGCTCAATGCCGGCCACTTGGCTCGGGTTGTAGAGCACGGCAATGTCCAGGCGGCCGTTTTGCAAGTTCTCTTGCATGGCACTCGACAGGCCTTCGCTGATGGACAACTGCGCCTCGGGCATTTTGCTGCGAAAGGCACGGGTGAGCGGCACGGTCAACACGCGGGCCACGCTGGGCGGCAGGCCCAAGGCCACGCGTCCGGTGAGGCCAGTGCGCACCCGGCCCAGCTCTTCGCGGGCGCGTTCGACTTGGTGCAAGATGCCACGGCCGTGTTCCAGCAGCAGTTGGCCGGCTTGGGTCGGGGTGGCGCCGCGCCCGTTGCGCACCAACAGGTTTTGCCGAAGCTCGACCTCCAGCAAGCGCACTTGCCGGCTCAGTGCGGGTTGGGCCACGTTCAGGGCCTGCGCGGCACGGGTGAAGCTGCCCAGCTCGGCCACGCGCACAAAGTATTCCAGTTGCTTGAGGTCCATACCTGTCCTTTGGGTTTTATTTTGTCATATCCACGGACTGGTTATGCTGATTTGATCTAGCTGATAGAGGGGGTGGGGGCTGTGCCCTGCCGGGCCTGAACTGCACAATCGTGGCTTGAAATTCAGACTTCGCAAAACACCCAAAGACCCCAAAGGACTCCACCATGAGCCAAGCCCAGCCTTTGATCATTGACGTTCATGGCCACTACACCACCGCGCCCAAAGCGCTGGAAGAGTGGCGCAACCGGCAAATCGCCGGCATCAAAGACCCGGCCATGATGCCCAAAGTGTCTGAGCTGAAAATCAGCGACGACGAGCTGCGCGAGAGCATCGAGACCAACCAATTGGCCAAGATGAAAGAGCGCGGCTCGGACATCACCATCTTCAGCCCCCGCGCCAGCTTCATGGCGCACCACATTGGCGACTTCAATGTGTCGTCCACTTGGGCGGCCATTTGCAACGAGCTGTGTTACCGCGTGTCGCAACTCTTTCCTGACCACTTTGTGCCGGCAGCCATGTTGCCCCAGTCGCCTGGCGTGGATCCCGCCACCAGCGTTCCCGAGTTGGTGAAGTGCGTTGAGCAATACGGCAATGTGGGCATCAACCTGAACCCCGATCCGTCGGGCGGCCACTGGACCTCGCCACCACTGTCGGACAAGTCGTGGTACCCCATTTACGAAAAAATGGTCGAGTACGACATTCCCGCCATGGTGCATGTTTCGACCAGTTGCAACAGCTGCTTTCACACCACCGGCGCGCATTATTTGAACGCCGACACCACCGCCTTCATGCAGTGCTTGACGAGTGACTTGTTCAAAGACTTCCCCACCCTGAAGTTTTTGATTCCCCATGGCGGCGGTGCCGTGCCTTACCACTGGGGCCGTTTCCGCGGCTTGGCACAAGAGCTGAAAAAGCCCTTGCTGAGCGAGCACCTGTTGAACAACATCTTCTTTGACACCTGCGTGTACCACCAGCCCGGCATTGATTTGCTGACCAAGGTGATTCCAGTGAAGAACATTTTGTTCGCCTCTGAAATGATTGGTGCGGTGCGCGGCATTGACCCCGAAACCGGCCACTATTTCGACGACACCAAACGCTATGTGCAAGCTACCGCCAACCTGAACGACGATGCGCGTTATTGGGTTTACGAGGGCAATGCCCGACGTGTGTTCAAGCGCCTGGATGACCAACTCAAAGCCCAAGGGCGCTGATTGAGGGCTTTCGCAGGCCGAACGGTCTGCCATTTCGAATTCAAGAAGGAATCACCATGTACGAACTTGGCGTTGTTTACCGCAACATCACCCGCGCAGATCGCGCTGCAGCCGATGGCTTGGCCGCTTTGGGCTCGGCCACGGTGCATGAGGCCATGGGCCGTGTCGGCTTGCTGAAGCCCTACATGCGCCCGATTTACCCCGGTGTGCAAGTCTCGGGCACCGCGGTCACGGTGCTGTTGCAGCCGGGTGACAACTGGATGATGCATGTGGCTGCTGAGCAAATTCAGCCTGGCGACATCGTGGTGGCCGCGGTCACTGCGGAGTGCACCGACGGTTATTTTGGTGACCTGTTGGCGACTTCGTTTCAGGCCCGTGGCGCGCGCGCTTTGATCATTGATGCCGGTGTGCGCGATGTCAAAGAGCTGCAAAAAATGAACTTCCCTGTTTGGAGCAAAGCCATCTCCAGCAAAGGCACCATCAAGGCCACCCTGGGATCGGTGAACATTCCGGTGGTGTGCGCCGGCATGATCGTGAACCCCGGCGATGTGATCGTGGCCGATGACGACGGCGTGGTGTGTGTGCCTGCCGCCAAAGCCGCGCAAACCTTGGAGGCCGCGCAAAAACGCGAAAGCTTCGAGGGTGAAAAACGCGCCAAGCTGGCTTCGGGCGTGTTGGGTTTGGACATGTACAAAATGCGCGAGCCCTTGGCGGCTGCAGGCTTGAAGTACATCGACTGACGCACCGACCGACCTGTTCGAAACGTTGCCTAATCACGCGTTGTTGCAACCGCTTTGTTGCCAACGCCTTTTTCAAGCGTATTTTCCAGGCACCTCATCTTGTCACCCCATGTTTCAGGAGCACCTCATGAGCCAACCGTTTGATTTCCAGCCCGACCGTAGAACGGTGTTGGCCGGCCTGATGGCCGCAGGCCTGCCCAGTTGGGCGTGGGCGCAAAGCGCAGCGGCGCGTTTGGTGGTGCCCTTCACCCCCGGCGGCAGCACCGACATTTTGGCGCGCGCCATCGGCCCCTACTTGGGCAGCAGCGCTGACCAAGGCGCCATCATCGACAACAAACCCGGGGCTGGGGGCAGCATTGGGGCCGAGCTGGTCGCCAAGGCCAAAGCCGATGGCTTGACCTTGTTGATGGGCCACATTGGCACGTTGGCCATCAACCCCGCGCTGTACCCCAAATTGCCCTACGACCCGGTCAAGAGTTTTGAGCCCGTGATGGGCGTGGCGCGTGTGCCCAACGTTTTGGTGGTGTCGGCCAAGTCGGACATCAAGTCGCTGAAAGACTTGGTGGCCGCGGCCCGGGCGCGCCCCGGCCACATGACCTATTCGTCAGGGGGCAACGGCAGCGCGGCCCACGCCACCTTTGAGCTGCTCAAGATGCGCGCCAATATTTTTGTCTCGCACATTCCGTATCGCGGCGCTGCGCCGTCCATCAACGATTTGATTGCTGGCCATGTGGACACCACCATGACCGGCTCACCCGCCTTGTTGCCGCACATCCGCAGCGGCCGGCTGCGCGCCTTGGCGGTGTCCAGCACGCAGCGCCTGCCCACTTTGCCCGATGTGCCCACCGTGGCCGAGTCGGGTTATCCGGGCTTTGAAGCCGACCAGTGGTATGGCGTGCTGGCCCCGGCAGGCACCCCGGCGGCTGTCCTCAAGCGCCTCAACGAGTCGGCCAACCAAGGTCTCAAGCAGCCCGAGGTGCTCAAGTCTTTGTTGAGCGAGGGGGCGGTGCCGATCGGCGGCAGCCCCGAAGTGTTCGGCCGTTTGATCTCGTCCGAGTTGCCGCGCTGGCGCGAAGTCGTCAAAGCCAGCGGCATGAAATTAGATTGATGTTGGAAGGATCGCGATGAGCAAACCCACCACCGGTGATTTCACCAAAACCGCAGGCTGGATGGACTGGTACTCCGGCCCTGCGCAACCCACGTTCAAGGTGCCTGCCGGCGCGGTCGATGCGCATTGCCACGTGTTTGGCCCGGGCGCTGAGTTTCCGTATGCGCCTGAGCGCAAATACACACCGTGCGATGCCTCTAAGCACCAGCTGTTTGCCCTGCGCGACCACTTGGGCTTTGCACGCAATGTGGTGGTGCAGGCCACCTGCCACGGTGCGGACAACCGGGCCATGGTCGACGCTTTGTTGAGCTCAGGTGGCCGTGCGCGTGGCGTGGCGACCGTGAAGCGCGGTGTGACCGATGCAGAAATTCAGGCCATGCACGATGCCGGCGTGCGCGGCGTGCGTTTCAACTTTGTCAAGCGCTTGGTCGACTTCACGCCGAAAGACGAGTTGATGGAAATCGCGGGCCGCATCGCCCAATGGGGCTGGCATGTGGTCATCTATTTTGAAGCCGTGGACTTGCCTGAACTGTGGGACTTTTTCACCGCCTTGCCGACCACGGTGGTGGTGGACCACATGGGCCGCCCCGATGTGTCGCTGCCCGTCGATGGCCCGCAGTTTGCGCTGTTTGAAAAGTTCATGCGCGAGCACACCAATGTCTGGAGCAAGGTGTCTTGCCCTGAGCGTTTGTCGGTCACGGGCCCGAAGGCTTTGCAAGGCGAGCAAAACGCCTACGCCGATGTGATTCCGTTTGCCAAACGCATTGTGCAAGCGTTTCCCGACCGCGTGTTGTGGGGCACCGACTGGCCCCACCCCAACCTGAAAGACCACATGCCCGACGACGGTTTGTTGGTCGACTTTATTCCGCACATCGCGACCACGCCCGAGTTGCAAAAGAAACTGCTGGTGGACAACCCGATGCGTTTGTATTGGCCTGAGGAGCTCTGAAATGGCACTGGATAAACCCTACACCGATGTCCCTGGGACCATCATCTTTGACGCCGAGCAATCGCGCAAAGGGTATTGGATCAACCAGTTTTGCATGTCGCTCATGAAAGCCGAGAACCGCGAAAAGTTCAAGGCCAACGAGCGCGCGTATTTGGACGAGTGGCCCATGACCGAAGAGCAAAAGCAAGCGGTGCAGGCCCGCGACCTGAACTGGTGCATGCGCACGGGTGGCAACATTTATTTTCTGGCCAAGATTGGCGCCACCGATGGCAAGAGCTTCCAGCAAATGGCAGGCTCCATGACCGGCATGACCGAAGAGGAATACCGCCACATGATGATCGGCGGGGGGCGCCGCATTGACGGCAACCGTTACATCGGTGAGAACGGTGACGCACAAGCGCAAAACCAACCGCAAGGCGCGGCAGGAAAGAAGGCATAAGCATGGCAAAAATTACCGCATCCGTTTTTACATCGCATGTGCCCGCCATTGGCGCGGCCATGGATTTGGGCAAAACCCACGAGGACTACTGGAAGCCGCTGTTTGCGGGCTACGAGTTTTCTAAGCAGTGGATGAAAGAGAACAAGCCCGATGTGATTTTTTTGGTTTTCAACGACCACGCCACGGCCTTCAGCCTGGACCTGATTCCCACCTTTGCGATTGGCACCGCCGCCGAGTTCAAGCCGGCCGACGAGGGATGGGGCCCGCGTCCCGTGCCCGTGGTCAAGGGGCATCCCGAGTTGGCCTCGCACATCGCGCAGTCGGTCATTCAGCAAGATTTTGATTTGACCATCGTGAACAAAATGGAAGTTGACCATGGCCTCACCGTGCCGCTGTCGCTGATGTGCGGTGAGTTGGACCCGATCAAAGACGCTTGGCCTTGCCCGGTGATTCCTTTTGCGGTAAACGTGGTGCAGTACCCCGTGCCCAGTGGCCAGCGCTGCTTTAACTTGGGGCAGGCCATTCGCAAAGCCGTTGAAAGCTACGACGACGACTTGCATGTGCACATCTGGGGCACGGGCGGCATGAGTCACCAACTGCAAGGCGCGCGCGCCGGCTTGATCAATCGCGAATGGGACAACGCTTGGCTGGACAAGCTGATTCAAGACCCGGCGGCGGCCGCGGCCACACCGCACATCGATTATGTGCGCGAGGCCGGCAGTGAGGGGATTGAGTTGGTCATGTGGCTGATTGCCCGAGGGGCCATGAGCGACATTCAAAACGGTCAAGTGAGTGGCCCTGCACCGCGTGTGCGCCACCGCTTCTACCATGTACCCGCCAGCAACACCGCTGTGGGACACGCGATTTTAGAAAACGCTTAAGAGGACTACACCCATGAGCAAAACCATCAAAGTGGCCTTGGCAGGTGCCGGGGCTTTTGGCGTCAAGCACCTGGACGGCATCAAGAACATCGAGGGCGTGGAAGTCGTCTCGCTGATCAGCCGCGACATCGAAAAAACCAAACAAGTGGCGGCCCAATATGGCATTGCCCATGCCACCACAGAGCTCAACGAAGCCTTGGCCCTGAAAGAGGTCGATGCGGTCATTTTGTGCACACCCACCCAAATGCACGCCAGCCAAACCTTGGCTTGCCTGAAAGCGGGTAAGCATGTTCAGGTAGAAATTCCGCTGTGCGATGTCTACAAAGAGGGCCAAGAAGTTTTGCGCGTGCAAAAAGAAACAGGCCTGGTGGCGATGGTGGGCCACACCCGCCGCTTCAATCCCAGCCACCAGTGGGTGAATCAAAAAATCAAGGCTGGTGCCTTCAACATCCAGCAGATGGATGTGCAGACCTATTTCTTCCGCCGCACCAACACCAATGCGTTGGGCCAAGCGCGCAGCTGGACCGACCATTTGCTGTGGCACCACGCCGCGCACACGGTCGATTTGTTTGCCTACCAGTGCGGCAGCCCCATCGTCAAAGCCCATGCGGTGCAAGGCCCGATTCACCCGGTGCTCGGCATCGCCATGGACATGAGCATCCAGATGAAAGCCGCCAACGGCGCCATCTGCACCTTGTCGCTGAGCTTCAACAACGATGGCCCATTGGGCACGTATTTCCGCTACATCGGTGACACCGGCACGTATTTGGCCCGTTACGACGACCTGTACACCGGCAAGGAAGAAAAAATCGATGTGTCCCAGGTGGCCGTGTCGATGAACGGCATTGAATTGCAAGACCGAGAATTCTTTGCTGCGATCCAAGAGGGCCGGGAACCCAATTCCAGCATCGCGCAAGTGCTGCCTTGCTACCAGGTCTTGCACGACCTCGAGCAGCAGTTGAACGGTTGAGGCATGCGCACCACGCAAGCTGAGCGCAACAGCTTGCGCGTCATGGGCTTGGCAGGTTTTGCCAGCATGGCTTCGATGCGCATGTGCGACCCGATGTTGGTGGTGCTGGGCCAAGAATTTCACATCACCACCGGTGAAGCCTCGCAGGTGGTGTCGGTGTTTGCGGTGTCTTATGGGCTGTCGCAACTGCTTTACGGCCCCTTGGGCGATCGCTTTGGCAAACTGCGGGTTATTTTTTGGGCGGTATTGGCTTGCGCTTTGTTCAGCGCCGTCACCAGCCAAGTGAGTGACTTTGAGGTATTGGTGGTGCTGCGCGGCTGCATGGGCGCTGCAGCGGCGGGCATCATCCCGTTGTCGATGGCTTGGATTGGCGACCAGGTGGCGTATGACCGCCGACAAGAAACGCTGGCCAAATTGATGGGCTACACCGTGAGCGGCATGATGGTGGGCCTTTGGTTTGGGGGTTTTGCCGCCGAGCATTTGGGCTGGCGCACGGCCTTGGCGGTGGTCTCGTGCGTGTTTGCCGTGGCGGCTTTTTTGTTGGGGCGCAAGTTGCACCAAACCCCGGTAGCGCCACCGGCTGCCGACACGCCGGCCTTCAGCATGGCGTCTTATTTTGCGAACACCTGGGCCATGATCCGCCTGCCGCGCGTGCGTCAGGTGTTGGCTGTCACGGCAGTGGAGGGCGCTTTGGTTTTTGGCGCCATGTCGTTTGTGCCCACGCACTTGCACCAGCAGTTTGAGCTGAGCGTGTTGGTGGCCGGCTCGGTCATGATGCTCTATGGTGTGGGCGGTTTGCTCTACAGCCAAATGGCCCGCCGCTGGCTGACTTGGCTGGGCGGTGAGCGGGGCTTGGTGAGGACGGGGGCGGCCAGCATCGTGCTGGGCATGTTGTTGTTGGCCTGGGCCCATCAGCCCCTGTTGGGCATGTTGGCTTGTTTCGCGACAGGCTTTGGCTTTTACATGTTGCACAACACTTTGCAGGTGCAAGCCACGCAAATGGCACCGGCCTCACGCGGAACTGCGGTCACCTTGTTTGCGTGTTGGTTGTTTTTTGGCCAGTCGAGCGGGGTGGTCATCATGGCCGAAAGTGTCGACCGAGGATGGCTGCCCTACGCCTTCACTTTGGCAGCATTGGGGGTGGCCTTGTTGGGCGTTTTTGTGCAGCGCTTGGTGGGGCGGCATGGCGTCAGCGGGTGACGATAAGATCGGCGCTTCGCTAGCTGGAATTGCCATGACAGACCTTTACGCCGTGATCGGCAACCCGATTGAGCAAAGCAAGTCACCGCTCATTCACACCGCATTTGCCCAAGTCACGGGCCAAGACATTCTCTACACCAAGGTGCTCGCCCCATTGGGAGGCTTTGCACAAGAGGTGGATGCCTTTCGGGCCCGCGGGGGGCAGGGCATGAACGTGACGGCTCCTTTTAAGCTCGATGCATGCGCCTATGCCACCGACTTGGCGCCCAGTGCGCAAATGGCTGGCGCGGTAAACGCCATGAAATTTGTTGGCGACCGCGTGTTGGCCGAAAACTTTGACGGTGTGGGCTTGGTGCGCGATGTGGTGCACAACCTGCAACGCCCATTGCAAGGCCGTCGGGTCTTGCTCTTGGGCGCAGGTGGCGCCACGCGAGGGGCCTTGTTGCCGATTTTGGCGCAAGGGCCCAGCGAGGTGGTCATCGTCAACCGCACGGTGAGCAAAGCCCAGGAGTTGGTTGCCGTGGCTCGGCAACACCAAACCGGCGAGGTGCCTGTGTGGGGCATCGGCTACGCCGAGTTGGGGGACAAGTCGTTTGACATGGTGTTCAACGCCACCTCGGCCAGCTTGACCTCGGAGTTGCCGCCCTTGAGCGCCGCGGCTTTTGCGCCGGGTTGTTTGGCTTACGAGTTGGCCTATGGCAAAGGCTTGACGCCCTTTTTAAAGTTGGCCCAGCAATCGGGGGTACAACATCTGGCCGATGGCGTGGGCATGTTGGCCGAGCAAGCGGCCGAGGCCTTTGCATGGTGGCGCGGCGTGCGGCCCGACACCGCTGCCGTGATTGGGCAACTGACTGTGCCCTTGGTCTGACGGTTTTTTCTGCTTCCGCTCAGTGGGCTTTTCGCTGGGTCAGCAAACGAATCAAATCAGGCACCAAGGCTTGTGGATCGCCCTCTTGGCAAGCGGTTTGCAAGGTGTTTTTGACAGCCTCGGCCACGGTGCGATCGGCCTGGGTGTCCGTGGCCATTTGGTTGTAGTAACTCAAATCCTTCAGCGCATTGCTCATCGAAAAACGCAGGCCTGAAGTGTCGCCATTGGCCAGCGTGGGTTTCAGGCGCTCCAGCGCCGCGCCCCAGCCGCCGCCCATGGCCAGCACATCCACAAAAGTCTGTGCATTGACGCCTGACAATTGCGCGCAAGCCGCAGCCTCGGCCAGCAAGGTCACGGTGCCGAGCGACACGTAGTTGTGCAACAGTTTCATGCGGTGGCCCGAACCGACAGGTCCGGTGTGCACGATGTTTTCGGCAAAGCAAGACAACAAGGGGTGGCAGGTGGCGAACAATTCGGCATCGCCACCGACCAACAAATTCAAACGGCCTTCGGCCGCCTCTTTGGGGGTGCGGGTCATTGGCGCGTCTAAAAAACGGCCGCCGTGGGCCTGAACTTGCGCCGCTATTTTCTCGGTGGAAGTGGGGATGGCGGTCGAACAGTCAATCACGATGCTGTCGGCTTTCAAGCCTTGCAGCACCCCTTGCTCGCCCAACAACACGGCTTCGACCTGCGGGCTTCCGGTGACGCACAAAATAATGACATCGGCTTGTTCGGCCAGTGCCTGGGCGCTGCTGACGGTGCGCGCGCCTGCGGACAGCAGGGCATCGAGGGGCTGGTTGCCGGGGTGCGCCAACACCGTCAAGGGGTGGCCGTGTTTGAGCAAATTGCTGGCGATGCCGTGGCCCATCATGCCGATGCCGATCATGCCGATCTTGCCGTGAGTGGTCATGGTGACTTTCTGTGTGGGTTGTTTCTGGGCCAAATATAACCACTGCCCAAGCGATTGACCCCAACGTTTTCTCAGGGCTTGTCCGTATAAATGTGGGGTGCCCATGCCCCTATACTGGCGAAATGAACCAATTGGTACATTCTGAAGAGCCCAAGACTTTGGCGGCTGAGGAGCCCAAGGAGCCTGGTCGCACCAACGACCCGGCCCGCACCATGGCCGAGATCTTGGCGGTGGCCACCCACGAGTTTGCCGACAAGGGGCTGACCGGCGCGCGCATTGATGAAATTGCGGCGGCGACCCGCACCAGCAAGCGCATGATTTATTACTACTTCGGCAGCAAGGACGGTCTGTATCTGGCGGTGCTCGAAGAGGCCTACCGCCGCATGCGGACCATTGAAGGGGGCTTGCACTTGGACGATTTGCCGCCTGTCGAAGCCTTGCGTCGCTTGGTGGAGTTCACCTACGACCACCACCGCGACAACGAAGACTTCATCCGCTTGGTGATGAACGAGAACATCCAACGTGGCAACTACCTGCGGCAAAGCAACAACATTCAGCAGCTGAACCAAAATGCGATTCGCTCGGTGCGTGACGTTTATGACAGGGGTGTGGCGCAGGGCGTGTTCAGAGGTGGCCTCGACCCGGTGGACATTCACTCGGCGATTTCAGCCTTCACTTTTTTCAATGTGTCTAACCGGCATACGTTTGGCGTGATTTTCCAAGGGCGTTCCAGCGAAGACAAAGCCAACACGCTGAAACGCGCGCATGTGGTGGATCTGATTTTGCGATTTGTCAGCCATCACAGTCCGGCATAACTGGTAGTGGAGGGGGCATTTCGTGACTAGGGAAACCCCGTATATCGAAAAACTAACCAGTTCGTACATTATGGGCAAGGATTCGGGAGTGAAGCAATGGTTCAACAATTCATCGATGGTTTTTGCAGAGCGCTGAACGTCGTCATCGCGCTGTGTCTTGCCGTGATGGTGGTCTTGGTGTTTGGCAATGTGGTCATGCGCTACGGCTTTAACTCGGGCATCACCTTGTCTGAGGAGTTGTCGCGCTGGTTGTTTGTCTGGATGACATTTATGGGTGCCATCGTTGCTTTGCGCGAACACGGCCACTTGGGCACCGACATGTTGGTGGGCAAGTTGAGTCCCCGGGGTAAAAAGTTTTGCTTGGGCCTGACCTATGTGTTGATGCTGTGGATTTGCGCTTTACTTTTCAGCGGGGCTTACCAGCAGGCGGTCATCAATTTGGACAGCACCAGCGCGGTGATGGA
>JBJOIR010000023.1:0-27783 GCA_046047055.1 Pseudomonadota bacterium
TGGGGCAGCGGGTGGCCCAGGCACTGCAGGTGTTTGAATTTCCGGTGAATGGCTTCAGCCGCAGCCCCAAAGACCTGCCGGGCATCCGTTGTTTCAGTGGCCCCGAGGGCTTGACCGACTTTTTGGCGGCCACGCGTGTGCTGGTCAATTTGATGCCGCTCACGCCTGAGACCGAAAACATGCTGAACACCCGCACCCTCTCTCAGTTGCAGCGGGGGGGCTATGTCATCAATGTGGCGCGTGGCAAGCATTTGGTCGAGCAAGACCTGATCGATTTGATCGACCAAGGCCACTTGGCGGGCGCCATGCTCGACGTGTTTCGCACCGAGCCTTTGCCCGCTGCGCATGCTTTTTGGAAACATCCGAAAATCACGCTCACCCCGCACACCTCAGCACGGACTTTGCGGGAAGAAAGCCTGGCCCAAATCGTGGGCAAAATTCAGGCTTTGCAACGCGGAGATCCGATCAATGGCATCGTGGATCACCGCCGCGGCTATTGACCAGAAAGACACCAGCATGCCGACTCCTTCTCGCGTTCAACTCATCGATGTGGGCCCCCGCGATGGCTTACAAAACGAAAAGCAAGCGGTACCGGCCGCCGTCAAAATTGAGTTGGTGCACCGCTTGCAAGCCGCGGGCCTGAAAGAAATCGAGGTCACCAGTTTTGTCTCGCCCAAGTGGGTGCCGCAAATGGCGGACAACGCCGAAGTCATGGCAGGGGTTGTGCGGCAAAGCGGGGTGCGTTACTCGGTGCTCACCCCCAACCTGCAGGGCTTTGAAGCCTCACGCACCAGCCGACCCGATGAGATCGTGGTGTTTGGTGCCGCCAGCGAAGCGTTCAGCCTGAAAAACATCAACTGCTCCATCGCCGAAAGCATTGAGCGCTTTGCCCCCGTGGTGCAAGCGGCTCTGGCGGCTGGCATCGCCGTGCGGGGCGCCATGAGCTGCACTGTGGGCTGTCCCTATGAAGGCGATGTAGCGCCTGAGCGCGTGGCCTATTTGGCGGGGCTGATGAAACAAATTGGCGTGCAGCGCGTCGATGTGGCCGACACCATCGGTGTTGGCACACCGCTCAAAGTGCAACGCGCCATCGAGGCCACCTTGCAGCACTTTGAGGTGGGCCAGATCAGCGGGCATTATCACGACACCTACGGACAAGCCTTGTCCAACACCTTGGCGGCTTTGCAAATGGGCGTGTCCAACTTTCAGTCGTCGGTGGCGGGCTTGGGTGGCTGCCCTTACGCCAAAGGGGCTACCGGCAATGTCGCTACCGAAGACGTGGTCTATCTGTTGCACGGCATGGGCATCGAGACGGGCATTGACCTGGAAGCCTTGGTCGATGCGGGCGTCTTCATCAGCGAGTTTTTGGGTCGCAAAACCCAGTCGCGTGTGGCCACTGCGTTGCTCAACAAAAGGGCGGGCTGAACCATGTGCGGCTCTGAACTCCATGCTTTGCCCGAGGGCGTCCAGCGCGTTTCCCAAACGTTGCAAGCGGCGGGGCACTTGCATCTTCCAGTCATGCTTGATGGTGCGGCCCGCACCGCACAAGAAGCTGCCGATGGGCTGGGTGTGCAGCTCGGCCAGATTGCCAAAAGTGTGATCTTCAAAAGAAAAGAAGATGGCGTGGCGGTGTTGGTCGTGACCTCGGGGGACCGCCGGGTGGATGAAAAAAAGGTCTCCGCCTTGGTTGGCAAAGTTGGCCGTGCCGATGCCGATTTTGTGAAAGCCCAAACGGGCTTCAGCATCGGTGGCGTATCGCCCGTGGCGCACCTGAATCCGCCCGTCACCTTGCTTGACCAAGACCTGTGGCGATTTGAAGAAATTTGGGCGGCTGCGGGGCATCCGCATGGCGTGTTCCGCTTGCAACCAGAAGACCTGAAGCAGCTCACGGGTGCGCCTGTCGCAGATGTGGTGCAAGTGCAGCAAGAGGTGACATCGTGAGCGAGCATTATTGGAAAAAACTCAGCGAGCGCGCCACGCAGGTATTGGCCGAGCCCCAACCTCCCGCGCCCAACTCGGTGCCATCGCCTTGTGTGTCGTTGTGTTTGATGCATCCCAGCGCGGGATGGTGCGATGGTTGCTTGCGCACCTTGCCCGAAATCGGCGGCTGGAGCCGCGCGACCGACGCCGAAAAATGGCAGGTGTGGGCCCAAATTCCCGAGCGTCTGAAACAACGCCGAGCCCTTGAGCCGTAACTCAGGGGCTCACAGACTCTGCAAGATAGCGATAACGCCACAGCGCAACACAGCCCCTCGCATGAAAACCATTCATTTCTACCTCGACTTCATCTCGCCCTACGCTTGGCTGGCCTTTGATGCGCTGCCCCAAGCTTTGCAGGGTCTGAGTTATCGGGTGGTGCACAAACCGGTGGTGTTTGGCGCCATGCTCCAGCAGATCGGTCAGTTGGGTCCCGCAGAAATTCCGGCCAAGCGCGATTGGACTTACCGCCAAGTGCAATGGTTGGCACGCACGCAAGGCACGCCCTTGCAATTGCCGGCCAGTCACCCGTTCAATTCGTTGGCCTTGCTCAGATTGGCAGTGGCGATGGATCCCTCTGGCGAGCCCAGCCGTTTTGCGTGCGACAAGATTTTTCGTCACGTGTGGTGCAACGGCCAAGAGGCGGCCGATGCAGATCGCTTGGCCAGCCTCATGGCAGAGCTTGCTCCCCAACGCGATGTGACGCACCCCGATGTCAAGCAACAACTGAAGCACAACACCGATGAAGCGCTGGCGCTGAACGTGTTTGGCGTGCCCAGCTTTGTGGTCGACGACCAGGTCTTTTGGGGCAACGACGCCTTGCCCATGTTGCGCGCCTATCTGCAAGGGGACGCTTGGTTTCAGTCCGCTGAATGGACGGGTGTTGGCCAGTTGCCCGTTGGCGTCAAACGAAAAACTTGAATCAGCCGACCTGAGCTGGGCAGCCTGATCGCGTTCACAGGCCCCGGTCCAACACGACCTGAGCGCCGCCACTTTGTATTTTTGGCGCGAGACGGTGGCGCGTTCACTGGGCATTCGTCCGGCCGCTCGGCTGAAGCGGTCGTTTGAGTCGCTGTTCAAGCGCCTCACCAACGGCAGACACCGCACACAAAAAGAAAACCCCGATCGCATCGAGCGATCGGGGTTTGGAGTGACCGTTTTCAGCTTCTCAAGACCCGCTTGAGAAGTGTGAACGCTCAGTGCGCAGCAGTGCCTTGTGAGGTGGTGCCGTCAAAGCTGGGGAAACGGACGTTCTCCACCAACTCTTGCACTTCTTTCTCAGGCGCTTTGGTCAGCAGCGAGACAATGATGATCACTGCAAAGCCGACGGGCACACCAAAGATACCGGCCGAGATGGGGGCGATGTCCCACCAGGTGTTGGCTTTCAAGATCTCAGGTGTCAGCGAACCCTCATGGAACAAGCCGTACATCCAAGGATGGGTCTTGACCATGTAGTAGAAGGAGATGCCCAAGCCAGCCACCATGCCCAGTGAAGCGCCCCATTTGTTGGCACGCTTCCAGAAGATGCCCAGAGTCAACGCAGGGAAGAAAGCCGCAGCAGCGAACGAGAAGGCCGCAGACACGAGGAACAAAATGTCCGCCATGCGTAAGGCTGCGACATAGGCCGCTGCCAACGCAACGAAGACCAAAATGACTTTGGAGATCGCCACGCGACGGTTGGCCGAGGCGTTGGGGTCAATCACTTTGTAGTACACGTCGTGCGACAAGGCGTTGGCAATGGTGAGCAACAAGCCATCGGCTGTCGACAAGGCCGCAGCCAAACCGCCCGCCGCCACCAGACCCGAAATCACGAACGGCAAGCCGCCAATTTCAGGCGTGGCCAACACCACGATGTCACCACCCAAACGGATTTCTGCCAATTGCAAAATACCGTCTTTGTTGATGTCAGAGACCGCCATCAGTGTGGGGTCCACCACATTCCAGCGCGCAATCCATCCGGGCAGCTGGTCCATCGGCGTTCCCACCAAGAGGGTGTAGATGTCGAACTTGACCAACACCGCCAAGGCAGGCGCTGTGAAGTACAGCAGCGAGATGAAGAACAGCGACCAAGCCACCGACTCACGTGCTTCGCGCACCGAAGGCACGGTGTAGAAGCGCATCAGAATGTGTGGCAAAGCCGCGGTACCAATCATCAAGCAGAACACCAAGGCCAAGAAGTTCTTGCGTGCCACATCTCGGGCAGCGTCGTCTTTGCCTGGGAAGGGCTCAGCGTGGCGCAGCGGTGGCGCTGCGCGTGCAGCGTTAGAGGTGCGGGCTGCTGTGTAAGCGGCTTTGGCAGCTGCTTCATCTTTGGGCAGCGCGGCCAAAGCAGTTTCAGCCGCTTTGATGTCTGCTGCAGGGGCGTTGGCAGCTTTCAGGTCTTCCAGCTTCTTGGTGGCGGCTTGTTTGTCAGCAGCCAAGGCAGCAGGAACATCTTTCAGCTTTTCAGCCGCTTCATCCGAGCGTGCTTTGAAGATGCCGCGAACTTCGAGTTCTTTGGGGTCTTTCAGCAATTGCTCTTCTTTTGCGCTGACTTTTTCAAGCAGGTAGCCATAAGAGATCTGAGGAACGGGCATGTTGGTGTGTTTCACCGACAACCAAACCACGGGGATCATGTAGGCCACGATCAAGATCAGGTATTGGGCCACCTGAGTCCAGGTCACCGCGCGCATACCGCCCAAGAAAGAGCAAACCAAGATACCGGCCAAGCCGACATACACGCCCACGTCAAAAGACAGACCGGTCAGGCGGGCTGTGATCAAGCCCACACCGAAGATCTGCGCCACGACGTACACAAAGGAAACCAAGATGGCCGCAAACACGCCAATCAGGCGTGCCATGTTGCCGCCGTAGCGAGCGCCCAAGAAGTCGGGAATGGTGAACTGGCCGAACTTACGCAAGTAAGGCGCCAAGAACAAGGCCACCAAGCAGTAGCCGCCGGTCCAACCCAAAATGAAGGCCAGTCCGCCGTAACCGGTCAGGTACAAAGTACCGGCCATACCGATGAACGACGCGGCTGACATCCAGTCAGAGCCGGTTGCCATGCCGTTGTAAATCGCCGGGACACGACGACCTGCTACGTAGTATTCGGCTGCATCGTTGGTGCGACTCATCACACCAATGCCGCCGTACAAGAGCACCGTGGCCGCCAAGAAGGCGTAGCCAATGTACTCTTTGGGCATGCCCATTTGCTCCAACACCGCGAGCAAAATCACGAAGGCAGCAAAGCCTCCGCCATAGAACATGAAGACCTTGTTCAGCGATTTTTGAAATTGGCCTTGGGTTTGGCCTTCTCCAGCAAAAATGCTCATGCTTCTTCTCCTTCTGCCACGCCGTATTCCTTGTCAAGGTTGTTCATATAGCGTGCGTAGTACCAAATGATCAGGCAGTAAACGATCAGAGCGCCTTGGGCAGCGACCCAAAACGAAAAGGGCCAGCCAAAAAATGTAAAAGTTAAATCTCGCGCGAAGTACAAAAGCACGAACGTGACAAAGAACCAAAGGGCCAGCAATAGCCCCGTGATCCTCAAGTTCTTGCTCCAGTACTCCTGGTGCCTTGCAGTGAGCTGCATCTTTGTCTCCTTGTTAAAAAAGATAAATTACCGACTGTCACATTTGATCTGTCTAAGCCCTGCCGCCAACCCTGACGGGCAGCGTCAAGCTTTTGAATTCAGTTGAAGCCCAGTTTCTCGTTCGAGTTGGGCGGCCACTTTGGGCTCAAAACCATTCAAGTGGCGCATCACCGCCAACGCTTTGTCAGGCTCTTGCATTTCCATGTGAACGCGCGCCATTTGGTACCACGCGTAGGGGCTCATGGATTGCAACTCGGTGTTGCGTTTGAAGGCCACCAAAGATTCATCGAACCGCTGTTGCCGCACCAGGGCCAAGCCCAGGCCGTACCAAGCGCGGTCCATTTTTGCGTCAATCTCAAGCGCCTTTTGGAAAGCTTGCTCCGCTTGCTGGCTGCGTCCCAGAGCCTCGCACACAAAGCCCACATTGAAGTGCGCATTGGCATTGGCCGGGGTGAGGGCCAAAGCGCGCTCAAAAAAGCCCAGCGCTTGAAGCAGCCGGCGATCGTTCAATTCGTTGTAGCCCAAAGTGTTCAGGGCCAGCACATCATGGGGATGGATGTCTAGGATTTGTTTGAACAAAGCGTGAGCTTGTGATCGCAAACCCAAGACCAAGAGGGCTTTGGCTTGCCAGCGCAACCACCAGCACTTGCTGGTGCTCGGGCCTCTGGAGGTGCCGGGCGAGAGTTGGGTTTTTACTGACATGCGGCAACTCCCAGCTCAAGGCACAGCTCCACCTTCATTTGCACAACAAACACCCAGGCGATGATGAGCCAGCTGCTGGTGGCCAGAGGGATGTGCTGGTCCAGGATTAATTTGGGGCTGATCTTTCGGGTGATCCAAAGCGCAGGCTTCGAGGCGACATCCAGCAATTGCCAAAAAACGTTGTTGTCCCGTTTGGGGCCCGCCATCAAACCGAGCAAGAACCGCCCGACGATGAACATGAGGGACAGTTCAATCAGGCTTTTGGCGATGACAACAGCAAGCAGCATAGGACTTTATTGATGTGGATCAAGGTAATTGGGCGGATTCTATGAAGGGGCTTTTTTTCCACCTAACCCGTCAAAAAAGCCTTTTAAAAAATGCGTAATTAGACTTTTGGCCACCTCGTTTGAGGCTTTCGCTCGGAGAAATGACAAAACTGACGCTGACCTTACTGTTTGGCTGGCTGATTTCGGCCTGGCGCTGACCGAACCTCAAGGGAAAACACCGAGAAAATTGGGCCTTTTTTCACGCGAATTGAGCGGCTAAAAAGGGCGTTAACCCCCAGATTTCATAACGTTCAAGTCCTCTTTTTGCGCAGGCACTGTGTGTGGAGAGTCAGATTTCACCGCCCGATGGCCCATTCGCTGCTTTTTAATCATAAAAAACGTACGGGGATTACCCTTGGAGAAATCCAAATTTACCGTAATGCGAAATAAATGATCAGGGTAAGTACTTGGTTGTAAGCATGTGTTGGTTACCCGTCAGAACGGGGCAAGTGGGGGGTCGAAGAATCGCGCCAAGTTTCCGTGTCGGAGACTCTTTTTTGGAGACAGCTTTATGGCTACAACTGAACCCCGTCCGATGTCGGCGGAAGAGAAGAAGGTGATTTTTGCCTCTTCTCTCGGTACCGTCTTTGAATGGTATGACTTTTACCTGTACGGCTCTTTGGCCGCCATCATTGCCAAGCAATTCTTCAGCGGCTTGGACGAAGGCTCTGCTTTCATCTTCGCGCTGTTGGCTTTTGCTGCCGGCTTCATCGTGCGTCCTTTCGGCGCGATCTTCTTCGGCCGCTTGGGCGACATGATCGGCCGCAAGTACACCTTCTTGGTCACCATCCTGATCATGGGTGCGTCGACCTTCATCGTGGGTATCTTGCCCAACTACGCCAGCATTGGCGTGGCCGCTCCCGTCATCCTGATCTGCTTGCGCTTGTTGCAAGGTTTGGCTTTGGGTGGTGAGTACGGTGGTGCCGCCACTTATGTGGCTGAACACGCGCCTCACGGCAAGCGTGGTGCATACACCGCCTGGATTCAAACCACAGCGACTTTGGGCTTGTTCCTGTCACTGATGGTGATCTTGGGCACACGGACCATCATCGGCGAAGAAGCTTTCGCTGATTGGGGCTGGCGCGTTCCGTTCATCGTCTCCATCATCATGTTGATCATCTCGGTCTACATCCGTTTGAGCATGAACGAATCGCCTGCTTTCGTGAAAATGAAAGCCGAAGGCAAGACCTCTAAGGCCCCTCTGTCCGAATCTTTCGGCCAGTGGAAAAACCTGAAGATCGTGATCTTGGCCTTGGTGGGTTTGACCGCCGGTCAGGCTGTGGTTTGGTATTCCGGCCAGTTCTACGCTTTGTTCTTCTTGACACAAGCGTTGAAAGTGGACGGCGCTACCGCCAACATCATGGTCGCGATCTCTCTGATCATCGGCACACCCTTCTTCATTGTGTTCGGTGCACTGTCTGACAAGATCGGCCGCAAGCCCATCATTTTGGCCGGTTGCTTGTTGGCTGCTTTGACTTACTTCCCCGTCTTCAAGGCATTGACCAAGGCGGCTAACCCCGACTTGTACGCTGCCCAAGCCGCATCGCAAGTGGTGGTCATTGCTGACCCAGCTGAGTGCTCGTTCCAGTTCAACCCCACAGGTACCAAGAAGTTCACTTCTTCTTGCGACATCGCCAAGCAACGTTTGGCTGGTGCATCGGTGAGCTATTCCAACGAAGTCGCTCCTGCCGGTACCCCCGCCATCATCAAGGTGGGCGACACCGTCGTGAACATCAAGTACTCTGCTGAAGACATCGCTGCTGCCAAGGCCAAGGCCGAGGAAAAGCTGGCTGCTCTGAACGCTGCTGAACCCAAAGATGCCAAGGCCATCGAAGCTGCCACCAAGTCTGTCAAAGACCTGAGCAACGAGAAGACCGCTGGTGCCACATTGTTGGGCTCTAACCTGGGTGCTGCTCTGAAGGCGGCTAACTACCCAGCCAAAGCAGACATGGCCAAGTTCGACAAAGTCACCGTCATCATCATCCTCAGCTACTTGGTGCTGTTGGTGACCATGGTGTACGGTCCTATTGCCGCCATGTTGGTTGAGATGTTCCCCACCCGTATCCGTTACACCTCCATGTCTTTGCCTTACCACATTGGTAACGGCTGGTTTGGCGGCTTGCTGCCTACGACCGCCTTCGCGATCGTGGCTCAGACCGGTAACATGTACAACGGCTTGTGGTACCCCATCATCATCGCGGGTGCAACCGTCGTGATCGGTGGCTTGTTCATCAAAGAAACCAAAGACGTCGACATTTACGCAGACGACTGATCTGTTTTGTAAGCAACCCGGGGTGACTCGGGTGCTAAATTTAGGCCTTCCCTCTGTGGAGGGCCTTTTTCATTATTGGAGTTGAGCTATGTGGAAAATTGCAATTGGTTTCGTGATCTTTGCAGGCCTTGCCTTGTATGTGATCGGCAAGGGTGGCGACAGCTTGGACATGAGCGGTGAAAAGCACGGTGCCGACGCGGTGCACACAGAGCCTGCCAAGGCCGACGCCGCAGCACCTGCTGCCAGCGCTGCAAAATAAGCCAAGTTTCTGCTGGGTTGGCCTCCGCGTTTTGTCGGGTGCCCTCATGAAAGCCACGCCTGTGCGTGGCTTTTTTTTGTGCCGCGCCCCAGGCACGAGGCTGCGCCCTAGAATGTTTGGCCTTCACCGAAAAAAGCCAACCCATGTCCCAAGGTCTCATCCGCATTCGTGGTGCCCGTCAGCACAACCTCAAAAACCTCGACTTGGACATTCGCACCGGCGAACTCACGGTGGTCACCGGGCCCAGCGGTTCGGGCAAATCAAGCTTGGTGTTCGACACCCTCTATGCCGAAGGCCAGCGCCGGTATGTCGAAACTTTCAGTGCCTATGCTCGGCAGTTTTTAGACCGCATGGACAAACCGGCGGTGGACAAGGTCGAGGGCGTTCCTCCCGCCATTGCGATTGACCAAACCAACCCGGTGCGCAGCTCCCGCTCCACGGTGGGCACCATGACCGAGTTGAACGACCACCTCAAACTGTTGTTTGCCCGCTTGGGGCAACTGTTTGACAAAGAAACCGCCCAAGCCGTGCGGCATGACTCCCCCGAAACCATTTATGCCGAGCTGGCGGCCCGTGCGGCACAGGCGCAAGACCCGCGTTTGTACCTGACCTTTCCGGTTGAGTTGCCTGCCAACACCAGCGAAGATCAAGTGGCGCAATGGTTGTCGGCCAGCGGCTTCACCAAGGTGCAGGCCGAGCGTGAGGTGGCCACACCCACAGGTCCGCGCAAAGTGTTGGATGTGATCGCGGACCGCTTTCGTTTGGGCAATGCCGAAAAAGCCCGCGTCATCGAAGCCATCGAGGTGGCCTTGAAACGCGGCGGCCGCTTGAATGTGTATGCCGAAAAACCGCCGACCTCCGATGCAGCGCCGGCCGAATTGGCGCAGTGGCGTTTTTCGACCGGGCTGCATTGCCCGGACAGCGATGTGCGCTACAGCGACCCCATTCCCTCCATGTTTTCTTTCAACTCGGCGGTCGGGGCGTGCGACACCTGTCGCGGTTTTGGCCGGGTCATTGGCGTCGACTACGGCTTGGTCATTCCGAACGAAAAACTCACCTTGCGAGCCGGTGCCATCAAGACCATTCAAACGCCCGCATGGAAAGAGTGCCAAGACGATTTGATGCGACATGCCGAGACCGCTGGCATTCCCCGCGACACCCCTTGGGAGAAGCTGACCCCTGGACAAAAAGACTGGGTCATCAAGGGGTCGCCTGACTACAAAGGCAAGTGGAACCAGCAGTGGTACGGCATCAAACGGTTCTTTGAGTACCTGGAGAGCAAGGCCTACAAAATGCACATTCGTGTGCTGCTGTCCAAGTACCGCAGTTACACCGAATGCCCTACTTGCCATGGCGCACGTCTCAAAACCGAGAGCTTGCTGTGGCGCATCGGCAGCCACGCTGAAGCCACCGCTGTTTTGCCGCTCGACAAGCGGTTCATGCCGGCGGGCGTGAAGTGGACGCGGGCCCAGTTGGAAGCCCTGCCGGGTTTGAGCCTGCACGACATGATGATCATGCCGCTGGACCGGCTGCGCCAGTTTTTTGACCGCCTGACCGCAGACGGCCCGAGCGCCGAACAAAAAGCCCTGCAACTGTTGCTGGAAGAAATCACCACCCGCCTGAAATACCTGTGCGATGTCGGCATTGGCTACCTCACGCTCGACCGCCAGAGCCGCACCCTGAGTGGTGGTGAGGTGCAGCGCATCAACCTGACCACTGCGCTGGGCACCAGCTTGGTCAACACCTTGTTTGTGTTGGACGAGCCCAGCATCGGCTTGCACCCGCGCGATATGAACCGCATCACCCAGGCCATGCACCGCTTGCGCGATGCCGGCAACACCTTGGTGGTGGTTGAGCACGACCCGGCCGTGATGTTGGCCGCTGACCGCATGATCGACATGGGGCCCGGCCCCGGTGAACGCGGTGGGCAAATTGTGTTCGACGGCACCACCGATGACCTGCGACAAGCCGACACCCTCACGGGGGCCTATTTGGGGGGGCGAAAGCAGGTGGGTTTGGGCTTCAAGCGGATGGTCAGCGACAGCACCCCGCGGCTCATTTTGGAGGGCGCACGCGAGCACAATTTGCAAAACATCAGCGTCGACTTTCCACTGCAACGCCTGGTCACCATCACCGGTGTGAGTGGCTCGGGCAAGTCCAGCTTGATCCAAGACGTACTGGCTCCGGCCTTGATGCGCCACTTTGGCAAAGCCACCGAAACCCCCGGTGCGCACGACCGTGTGTTGGGCGCCGACCACCTGAGCGATGTGGTGTTTGTTGACCAGTCGCCCATCGGAAAAACGGCCCGCTCCAACCCCGTGAGTTACGTTGGCGCGTGGGACGCGATTCGAGAAATATTTGCCACCGCGCCGCTGTCACGCCAGCGCGGTTACACCGCCAGCAAATTCAGTTCAAACAGCGGTGACGGGCGTTGCCCCAGCTGTGGCGGCTCGGGGTTTGAGCATGTCGAAATGCAGTTCTTGAGCGATGTCTATTTGCGTTGCTCGGATTGCAATGGCCAGCGCTACCGACCTGAAATTCTCGAAATCAAGGTCGAGCGCCAAGCCATGGGGCAAGCCCCACGCCACCTGAATGTGTCCGATGTGCTGGCCCTCACCGTCAGCGAAGCCGCCGCCTTGTTTGCGCAAGACCGCGATGTCATCCGTGCGCTGCAACCCATTGTCGATGTGGGGCTGGAATATGTGCGTCTGGGGCAACCGGTGCCCACCTTGTCTGGTGGCGAAGCGCAACGCCTCAAGCTGGCTGGGTTTTTGGCCGAGGCGGCGAGAAGTGCGGCCAAGAGCCGCCAGAGTTTGGCCCGCAAAGGCACCTTGTTTTTGTTTGACGAGCCGACCACCGGTTTGCACTTTGACGACATTGCCAAACTCATGCGCGCCTTGCGCAAGTTGCTCGAAACGGGACACTCGCTCATTGTCATCGAGCACAACTTGGATGTGGTGCGCGCCAGTGACTGGCTGATCGATCTGGGGCCTGAAGGCGGCGATGCCGGCGGCTTGATCGTGGCGCAGGGCACACCCGAAGATGTGCGCCAACACCCCACCTCGCACACAGGGCAGGCGCTGCGTGAGTACGCGGCTTCTATGGGCGAGGTCTTTGGTGTGGCTGAGCGTTTGAATGCTTTGGGAGGCGAAGCTGCGTTATCAACGGCTTCCTCATACGGCGAGGGTACGCCGAAATCGTCACCCGTTGACACCGCTGACACCGCAGCCTCGCTGGCGACGGTTCGAGGCGGGGCTGGTGCCACTTCAATGGCCCCAGCCGCTCGGCGCGCTCCAGTGCTCAACAACAACATCCAGATCGTCAACGCCAAAGAACACAACCTCAAAAACCTGAGCGTGGACATTCCGCGCGGCAAGTTCAATGTGGTCACCGGCGTCAGTGGTTCGGGCAAGTCGACCTTGGCGTTTGATATTTTGTTCAACGAAGGTCAGCGCCGTTATTTGGAAAGTCTGAACGCCTACGCCCGCTCTATCGTCCAGCCCGCAGGGCGGCCCGAGGTTGATGCGGTGTACGGCATTCCGCCCACGGTGGCCATTGAGCAAAGGTTGTCGCGCGGCGGCCGCAAATCGACCGTGGGGACCACCACCGAGGTGTGGCACTTTTTGCGTTTGCTGTACGTCAAGCTGGGCATTCAGCACTGCGTGCACGACAGCATGCCGGTGCAACCCCAAACGCCCGACAGCATCGTGGCGCAACTGATGACGCAGTTCCGTGGCCAGCACATTGGCTTGCTGGCGCCGCTGGTGAGCAACCGCAAAGGCGTTTACACCGAGCTGGCCGACTGGGCACGCCCTCGTGGCTACACCCACTTGCGGGTCGATGGCGACTTTTTGCCGACCCAAGGCTTCCCGCGCATTGACCGCTTCAAAGAGCACAGCATCGAATTGCCTGTGGCCAGTCTCGATGTGTCACCCGCACAAGAGACCGCGTTGCGTCAGGCGCTTACGCAGGCCCTCGAGCACGGCAAAGGCGTGGTGCATGTGTTGAGCGATTTGGGCGATTTGCGCGAAGCGATGTTCCACGGCACATCGACCGCACGCATTGGTCAGCAACGGGTATTTTCAACCTTGCGCGCGTGCCCACAGTGCGCTACCTCGTATGCCGAACTCGACCCGCGTTTGTTCTCCTACAACAGCAAACATGGCTGGTGCCCGGATTGCGTGGGCACGGGCGTCAAGTTGAGCAAAGACGAGCGCAAAGTGTTTGACGATTCTGTGCAAGACGACAAAGACAAAGGGCGCGAGCAAACCTTTGCCGAGCCAGAAATTGAAGACTTGGCCGATGTGGCGTGTCCCACTTGCGAGGGCACCCGCTTGAACGCCACGGCACGCGCAGTGCGCCTTGGCGCTGCGCCGGGGCAGGGCTGGCGCATCACCGACATTGCCAGTTTGTCGGTGACCGAGGTGCGGCATTGGATCGAAAAGCTGAGCCTCACGGGCCGCGATGCTGAAATTGCCCGTGATCTGGTGCCAGAAATCAAGAGCCGGCTCGAGTTTCTCGAAGAGGTGGGGTTGGGCTACCTCACGCTGGACCGTGGCGCACCTACCTTGTCGGGTGGCGAGGCCCAGCGCATTCGTTTGGCCGCCCAATTGGGCAGCAATTTGCAAGGGGTGTGCTATGTGTTGGATGAGCCCACGATTGGCCTGCATGCGCGCGACAACCAGATTTTGCTGAACGCTCTGCACAAGCTGGGTGACAAAGGCAACACCTTGGTGGTGGTGGAACACGACGAAGACACCATTCGCCGCGCCGACCACATCATCGACATAGGGCCGAGTGCTGGCAAACGCGGTGGCCGCTTGGTGGCGCAAGGCGCGGTGGCCGACATCACGGCATCAGCAGAGTCACAAACTGGCCGCTATTTGTTGCATGCGATGAAGCATCCGATGCAGGCTCGGCGAGTGGTGGATGCTTCTGCGCGGGGCCATGCCATGGGCTCCTCATATGGCGGCGGTACGCCAAAATCGTCGCCCACTGCATCGCCCCACGCAGAAGCTGTGGCGGCTCCCCTGCAATGGCTGACCCTGACAGGCGCCAACCTGCACAACTTGCGGCAGGTCGATGTGCAGGTGCCGCTCAAACGGTTGGTGGCCGTGACGGGTGTGAGTGGCTCTGGCAAGTCCACGCTGGCCCGCGATGTGTTGCTGGCCAATGTGCAGGCCTTGGTTGGCCAGCGCTCGACATTCGCTGGGCGCACCGCACAAGACGCCGGCCAACGCGTGGCCTTGACCGCGTGCAGCGATGTGCAAGGCTTTGAGACGATTGACCGGGTGCTGGAAGTCGACCAAACGCCGATTGGCAAAACGCCGCGTTCGTGCCCTGCAACCTACATTGGTTTTTGGGACACCATTCGCAAATTGTTTGCCGAAACACTGGAAGCCAAAGCCAGAGGCTATGCCGCTGGGCGCTTCAGCTTCAACACCGGCGAGGGGCGTTGTCCCAGTTGCGAAGGTCAGGGCATGCGCACCATCGAAATGAGCTTCTTGCCGGACGTGAAAGTGCCGTGCGAGTCATGCCGTGGCGCGCGCTTCAACCCTGAAACATTGGCTGTGACTTGGCGCGGCAAAAGCATTGGCGATGTCTTGCAAATGGAAGTGGACGAAGCGGTGTACTTCTTTGCCAGCATGCCCAGCATTGCGCATCCCTTGCAATTGCTCAAGGATGTGGGTTTGGGCTATTTGACGCTGGGGCAACCCTCGCCAACCCTCAGCGGTGGCGAGGCTCAGCGCATCAAGTTGGTGACGGAGCTCACCAAGGTGCGCGATGACATCGGCAAGCGCGGCAACAAAGCGCCGCACACCTTGTATGTGTTGGACGAACCCACCGTGGGCCTGCACATGGCCGATGTGGACAAGCTCATCAGCGTGCTGCACCGTTTGGTGAATGCAGGCCACAGCGTGATCGTCATCGAGCACGACTTGGATGTGATTGCCGAAGCGGACTGGGTGATTGACTTGGGGCCCGAAGGTGGCAACGCTGGTGGCCGTGTGGTGGCCGCCAGCACCCCCGAAGCCTTGGTGCGCTTGGGCACCCACACCGGCGTGGCACTGGGCCCGGTGTTGGCGCGGGTGTGATCAGCCCGCCGCGCCCAAGCGCCAAAGCGAAGTGACTTCAGCGGCCCTTGCAGCATGCAGGGGGTCGGTGTTGTCTTGCGCTTTGGCATGCACGGGCTTCACATCCAAGCGGCCCAACACCTGCAGTCCGGCATCGGCGATCCAGCCCAGCAGGGCCTCGCGTGAGCGCAGGCCCAAATGCTCGGCCAGGTCAGACAAGACCAACCAGCCTTCGCCGCCTTCGCTCAAGTGGGTGGGCAGGCCTTGCAAAAAGCCTTTCAGCATGTGGCTGCATTCGTCGTACACCGCTTGTTCCAGCACCGAGGTGGGGCGCGCAGGCAACCACGGCGGGTTGCAAACGATCAGGGGTGCTTGGCCTTCTGGAAACAGATCGGCGTGCAGCAGCTGCACTTGGTTTTGCAATCCCAAGCGTTGCAAATTGTCCAAGGCACACGCCAAGGCGCGTTCAGAGACGTCGGTGCCCACCACTTGCTTGGCACCACGGCGTGCCAACACAGCCGACAAAACACCTGTGCCCACACCGATGTCAAAGGCCAAGGGCGAGGCCTTGAATGCGTCGGGCAGGGGGGCTTGTGCGACCAAGTCGATGTATTCGCCGCGAACGGGAGAGAACACGCCATAGTGCGGATAAATGCGCAGAGCCTCGCCCATGGCCGGCACTTCGACGCCGTTTTTGCGCCACTCCAGTGCGCCGATCATGCCTTGCAGGCTGCGCAGAGAGACCACGCTGGACTGGCCACTGGCAGGGCCAAAGGCCTGCGCACAGGCTTGCTTGACATCGGGGGCTCGCCGCAAAGCAATGCTGTAGTCGCCCTCGAGCTCAATCAAGATTTGGCTCAAGATGCGTGTGCGCTGGGCTTGGGCTTGGCGATGGGTATGAAAGGCCGCCCCTGCAACGGTGGGCACGCTCGGATCGTTTTTCTTGGCGCGTACTTTTTTGGGTTTGTCAATGCGCCGGGCCAAGGCTTGCAAAAGTTGACGCGCGTTTTGAAAGTCGCTGCGCCACAACAGGCCTGTGCCGGCGCAGGCCAAGCGAAATGCCGTGTCGGCCGTCAAGGTGTCGTCGGCCAGCACCACGGTTTTGGGCAAGACTTGGTCTGAGCGCCACAGGGCCGAGCGTGGGGTGTCTTTTTCAGTCCAAGTTAATTCGACAGGGGCGGTCATGCGCAGGTCCAGTTCATGTATCAGGGGTTCGCGCGGCATGCCACGAAGGGGTTAATGGCCATATCAAGGCCGGTGCTTCAGCAAGTGGCGAGCCATCTCGGCAAAGCCAGCACCGCGCTCGCTGGGGGTGATGTAGCGCGGGGCGCAGTGCAACTGATTTTCAAAGTGCCGTATGTTCGCCACGCCCACACTGTTTGGAAAGTGTTCAAACATCACTTGGTCGTTGCTGGAGTCTCCCACAAACACCCAGCGCAACATTTCGGCGTCCAGATCTCGGCCCCACAGTTCGCGCACGATCCAGCGCGCCCCAGTGAGTTTGTTGTGCGAGCCCCACCAAGCGTTGATGTGGATGCTGCTGACGGTGGCGGTCATGCCCTCGGCTTCCATCAATCGCACCACATGCGCGATGGCTTCTGGGGACAATTGGCAGAACTCGCTGTGGTCAATCGCGATGTCGGTTTCTCGGCCGGCACTGTCGCGGGCTCTTTTCGCGCCTTCAATGCGTTGTTCTATTTTTTGCAGCACCGCTTGCAGACGTTCAAAATTTGCGCGGCGTGTCTCAGGGCTTTGATGGTAGAGCTTGCGCAAACCCGTTTGGGGCTCGTGCAGCAAAGCCACTGCACCGTTTTCGGCCACGATGGCGTTCACTGGCCAGCTTTGCGCAAAAGGCTCGCTCCAGCCGACTGGCCTGCCCGTGATCGCCACCACAGGCAAGCCCGCCGCCCGCAGATCGGCCAAGGCCTGCAAGGCCTCAGCGGTGATGGCGCCGGCAGTGGTCAGCGTGTCATCAATGTCGGTCAGTACACCGACGATGCCTTGCGGCGACCAGTCTCGCAGGGGGCGCATATGGCGCAAGGGGCCCATGTGGCGTTTGGGCTGCGTCAGTTGGCGCTGCCCAAGGACAGGCCCGCGTGCTCACGCAAGGGGTGGAAATGGATTTTTGGAAACCGTTCTTGCGCCAAGCGCACGTCATAGGGGCTGGTGCACAAATAGGCCAAGGTACCCGCGGCATCGAGTGACATGCGTTGCGGGTAGGCATTGGTGAATTCGCGCAATTCGGCAGGGGTGTCGGCGGTGATCCAACGTGCGCCGGTGTATTGGCAGCCTTCCAGCCGCACATCGCAGTCGTATTCGGCTTTCAGTCGGTGTTGCACCACTTCAAACTGCAACTGGCCCACCGCGCCCAGCAGCATGGGCCCGCCAATTTCCGGTTTGAAGACTTGAATCGCACCTTCTTCGCCAAGCTGGTCCAGACCGGTTTGCAGTTGTTTGGTGCGCAGCGGGTTCTTCAAGATCACGGTCATGAAGAGCTCGGGGGCAAAGAAAGGCAGACCGGTGAATTGCAAGTTGGCCCCATCGGTGATGGTGTCGCCCAACTGAACGCCACCGTGCGTGGTGAAGCCAATGATGTCGCCGGCGTATGCCTCGTCCACCGCTTCGCGCCGCTGCGACAGGAAGGTCACCACACTGGTGGGTCGCAGCTCCTTGCCGGTGCGTTGCACCTTGAGTTTCATGCCGGGGGTGTATTTGCCCGAGGCCATGCGCACAAAGGCGATCCGGTCACGGTGGTTGGCGTCCATGTTGGCTTGCACCTTGAAGACCACACCCGAAAACGCGCTGTCCTCGGGTTGAATCTCTTTCACCACGGGTTGTTTGTTGACCAGCAAATTGCTGGTGCGCGGCTTGGGCGAGGGCGCCAAATCCACCAAGGCGTCCAGCACTTCCATCACACCGAAGTTGTTCACGCCAGAGCCAAAGAACACCGGGGTTTGTTTGCCGGCCAAGAAAGCCGCTTCGTCAAAGGCTGGCGATGCGCCGGTGGCCAGCTCCATGCTGTCCATCGCAGATTGCCATTCCAAACCAAAACGCTCGGCCAGCTGGGCTGGCTCGGTGAGGGGAATGGTTTCAAAGTCTTGTGGCAGGCGTTCACTGCCCGAGTCGAACACGGTCATGGCCTGTGTGCGCAGGTTGACGATGCCGCCAAACGACTTGCCTTGCCCCACGGGCCAAGTCATGGGCACGCAGGGCATGCCCAGCTCGCGCTCGACTTCGTCCAAGATGTCGAGCGGGTCGCGCACTTCGCGGTCCATCTTGTTGACGAAGGTGATGATGGGCGTGTCGCGTTGACGGCAAACCTCGATCAGGCGGCGGGTTTGTGCTTCCACACCATTGGCAGCGTCGATCACCATCAAGGCCGAGTCGACCGCTGTCAAGACGCGGTAGGTGTCTTCAGAAAAGTCTTTGTGGCCGGGCGTGTCCAGCAAATTGATGACGTGCTCGCGGTAAAGCATTTGCATCACCGATGACGCCACCGAAATGCCCCGTTGTTTTTCGATTTCCATCCAGTCGCTGGTGGCATGGCGCGAGGCCTTGCGGGCTTTGACCGAGCCGGCAATTTGAATGGCACCCGAAAACAGCAAGAGCTTTTCGGTCAGTGTGGTCTTGCCCGCGTCGGGGTGAGAAATGATGGCAAAAGTCCGGCGGCGCCGGGTCTCGTTGGCGTAAGTCACAAGGGGGTCCTGAGGTCGTGCGGGCGGCCAAATGGCCAACCGTGGTCGCCAAACCCATCTCGGGTCGGCGAAAAGAGTGATTTTACGGGTTGGCCTTGTCCCCCGAATCGTTCTTCGTATAATGGCGGCCATCCGAGGAGCGTTGCAGCGTCCCCTGACTTGAATTCAAGTTGGCAGCGGGGCGTGAGGCTCGGATCACTTCAACAGCAACGACGCTCATCCACTCGACGTGCGGTGAGCCTGTTTTTTCCATTCAGTGCTTCCTCCACGCGTGTGGCTCATTCACATTGCTTTGGAGCTGAACACATGAATGCACGTTTGAACACCGCCCTGAACGCCGATTGCGTGATCGCCGATATCGGTTTGGCCGACTGGGGCCGCAAAGAAATCAAAATCGCCGAAACCGAAATGCCCGGCCTGATGGCCATCCGCGAAGAGTTTGCCAAGAGCCAGCCTCTGAAGGGCGCGCGCATCACCGGCTCTTTGCACATGACCATTCAGACCGCCGTGCTGATCGAAACCCTGCAAGCCTTGGGCGCCAATGTGCGTTGGGCTTCTTGCAATATTTTCTCGACACAAGACCACGCTGCAGCAGCGATTGCGGCCAAGGGCACGCCCGTGTTCGCCATCAAGGGCGAAACATTGGCCGACTACTGGGACTACACCCACCGCATTTTTGACTTTGGCGCGGCCGGCACCGAAGGCGAAGGCCCCAACATGATCTTGGACGACGGCGGCGATGCCACTTTGTTGATGCACTTGGGCAAGCGCGCTGAAAAAGACGCCTCCTTGATCGCCAACCCCACCAGCGAAGAAGAGACCTGCTTGTTCAACGCCATCAAGGCCAAGTTGGCGGTCGATCCCACCTGGTACAGCCGCAAGGGCGCGCACATCATTGGCGTGACCGAAGAAACCACCACCGGTGTGTTGCGCTTGAACGAAATGGCCGCCAAGGGCAGCCTGATGTTCCGCGCGATCAACGTGAACGACTCGGTGACCAAGAGCAAGTTTGACAACCTGTATGGCTGCCGCGAGTCGTTGGTGGACTCCATCAAGCGCGCGACCGATGTGATGATCGCTGGCAAAGTGGCTTGCGTGGCCGGTTATGGCGACGTGGGCAAAGGCTCTGCACAAGCTCTGCGCGCCTTGAGCGCGCAAGTGTGGGTGACTGAAATCGACCCAATCAACGCGTTGCAAGCCGCCATGGAAGGCTACAAAGTGGTCACCATGGAATACGCCGCAGACAAGTGCGACATTTTTGTGTCGGCCACCGGCAACAAAAACGTGATCCGTTACGAACACATGGCCGCCATGAAAGACGAGGCCATCGTTTGCAACATCGGTCACTTCGACAACGAAATCGATGTCGCTTCGCTGGAAAAGTTGCAGTGGGACGAAATCAAGCCGCAAGTCGACCACGTCATCTTCCCCGATGGCAAAAAAATCACCTTGTTGGCCAAGGGCCGTTTGGTGAACTTGGGCTGCGCCACAGGTCACCCCAGCTTTGTGATGTCGTCTTCGTTTGCCAACCAGACCATTGCCCAAATCGAATTGTTCACCAAGCAAGACCAATACGAAGCCGGCAAGGTGTATGTGTTGCCCAAGCACTTGGACGAAAAAGTGGCCCGTTTGCACCTCAAGAAAGTCGGCGCCATGTTGACCGAACTGAGTGATGAGCAAGCCGCTTACATCGGCGTTTCGAAAAACGGCCCTTACAAAGCCGACACTTACCGTTATTGAAATCACTGAATGCGCATTGACCAACTTCTTGTCGAGCGTGGCCTGGCCGCTTCTCGCTCTCAGGCTCAGCGACTGATTGCCGGGGGCGTTCAGTGGCAACAACCCGACGGAACTTGGCGTGCCATTGTGAAAAACCGCGACGAGGTGCCAGAAGGCGCTCCATTGGAGTTGCTGGACGATGCCGAGTCGCGTTATGTTTCGCGTGGGGGTCTCAAGCTCGAAGGCGCATTGAAAGCCACCGGCATCAAGGTCTCGGGCCTGCGCTGCCTGGATGTGGGGCAAAGCACCGGGGGCTTCACCGATTGCCTGTTGCAGCAAGGGGCTGCCGAGGTGGTGGGCATTGATGTGGGCCACGCCCAAGTGCACCCCCGCATTCGCGATGACGAACGTGTGGTGTGCATTGAAGGTGTGAATGCCCGCGAACTGGAGCCTGGCGACGAGCGCGTGCCCGATGCCTTGGACGGTTTCGATTTGGTGGTGGGGGATGTGTCTTTCATTTCACTCACATTGGTCTTGCCGGGGGTGGTGCACCTGCTCAAACCCGATGGGCAGTTGCTGATGCTGGTGAAGCCTCAGTTTGAGTTGCAGCCCGGTCAAGTGGGCAAGGGCGGCATCGTGAAAGACGAAAGCCTGTACGCCTTTATTGAAAACCGCGTGCGCACAGCCCTCACCGATTTGGGCCTGCATGTGACGGCTTGGCTGAACAGCCCGATTGAGGGGGGTGATGGCAACCGCGAATTTTTCGTGCAAGCCTGCTGGCCCGACCCGGCCGCTGTGTTGCCCGCGCGTGACCAAACGCGCATCGCCCACGAGGCCGATTTGGCGGCCAAGGCCTACGCCAAGGCCCATGACTATTGAAGAGAAAGCTGAAGAGATGTCAGGTTTGAAATTGCCCATCAGTCTGGAATTTTTTCCACCCAAAACACCCGAAGGCGCAGAGAAGTTGCGCGGGGTTCGGCAACAACTGTATGGCTTGAAACCCGAGTTTTGCTCGGTCACTTATGGCGCTGGCGGCTCGACCCAAGAGGGCACGTTTGCCACGGTGGGCGCCATCTTGAAAGAAGGCGTTGCAGCGGCATCGCATTTTTCTTGCATTGGGGCCACCAAGGCTTCGGTGCGCGAAGAACTGGCCACTTTGAAAGGCATGGGCGTGAAGCGCTTGGTGGCCTTGCGCGGCGATTTGCCCAGCGGCTATGGTGCTGGCGGTGAGTTTCATTACGCCAGTGACTTGGTCGCCTTTATCCGCGCTGAGACTGGCGATGACTTTCACATCGAAGTGGCGGCTTACCCAGAAATTCATCCGCAAGCCAAATCGCCCGAAGCCGATTTGCAGGCCTTTGCCGCCAAAGTGAAAGCCGGAGCCAACTCGGCCATCACCCAATATTTTTACAACAGCGACGCGTATTTCCGCTTTGTGGATGAAGCCTATCGCCTGGGCGTGGATGTGCCCGTGGTGCCCGGCATCATGCCGATCACCAGTTCGTCGCAGCTGCTGCGTTTTTCGGATGCTTGTGGTGCCGAAATACCGCGCTGGATCCGTTTGCGTTTGCAGGCGTATGGCGACGACATCGCCTCGATCAAAGCTTTTGGTCTCGATGTGGTGGCCGACCTGTGTGAGCAACTCGTCAATGGCGGTGTGCCAGCTTTGCACTTCTACACCATGAACCAAAGCGCACCCACCACCGACATCGTCAACCGCATGTGAGGGCTGGTCACAGGGGCGGCAGCTGGCTGGGGTGGTGACGAAAAAATGGCAACGCCCTGCACCGTCAGGGCGTTTTGCTTTTGAGAAAAAGTCTGCGGGTCAGCGCTCGTCAAAGCTCACCACCACGCGGCTGCTGGTGGGGCGAGCTTGGCAAGACAAGATGAAGCCTTGTGCCACTTCGGGCTTCTCGAGGGTGAAATTCTTTTCCATCTCGGTGGTCCCTTCCACCACTTTGCAGCGGCAAGTGCAGCACACGCCGGCTTTGCACGAGTAGGGCAGGTCGAGGCCCATCGACAGTGCCACATCCAAAATCTTTTCGTTTCTGTTGATCGGCATGTCGTAAGGCTTGCCATCCAGCATCACGGTGAGTTGCACTTCGCCTGATTGGCGCGTGGCTTGTTGCCCCAGCACCGCTTGCTGGCGTTGCTCAGGGCTGAGGGCGTCGAGTGTGGGTGAGCTGAAACGCTCGGTGCGAATGCGCTCGGGCTTAACACCCGCAGTCAGCAGTGCTTGCTCGGTGGCTTCGATCATGGCCTCGGGGCCGCAAATGAACACCTCGTCCATGCTGCCCACGGGCAAAAAAGCGTCGATGATGGCTTGCACCTTGGCACCATCAATGCGGCCTTCGAGCAAGGGCACTTCTTGCGCTTGGCGCGACAAAACATGAATGAGCGTCAGGCGGTCGGGGTAGCGGTCTTTCAGGTCTTGCAGCGCTTCATTGAACATCACACTGTCCATGCGGCGGTTGCCATAGACCAAGGTGAATTTGGATTCAGCTTGATCTTCGAGGGTGCTCGACAGAATCGACAGAATGGGGGTGATGCCGGAGCCGGCCGCGAAGCCAACGCGGTGAATGGCGCGGGGGCGTTGCACCACAAAGCGACCATCGGGTGGCATCACGCGCAAGGTGTCGCCGGCTTTGAGTTGCTGGGCTGCCCAATTTGAAAACACGCCGCCCTCAACAGGTCGGATGCCCACTTCGAGCGTGCCGTCTTTGTGCAATTGACTGCGCGCTGAACTGATGGAGTAGCTGCGCCGGACATCTTCTCCGTTGATGGTGGCGCGCAGTGTTAAAAACTGGCCGGGCTGAAAATCAAAGCTGTCCTGCAACGCGTTGGGCACTTGCAACGCGATGGCCACAGCCCCCGCGGCTTCGGGTGTGATGCGAGAGACTTGGAGGTCATGAAAGCGAGGTGCGGACATGGTGCTTCACTGCGACAAAGCAGCTCAGTAAGGTTTGAAGTAATCGAAGGGCTCCATGCACGCCAAGCACCGGTAAAGGGCTTTGCAAGCAGTCGAGCCGAAATGCGAGGTTTCGGTGGTGTTGGCAGATCCGCATTGGGGGCAATTCACCACTTCGGTTTGAGCACTGCGCGCGGCAAACTGCACCACTTGGGCGCTGCCCGAGGGCGCGCTGGCGCAGGCATGCGGTGGCGCAATGCCGTAGGCGCGCAATTTGTCTCGCGCCTCGTCGCTCATCCAGTCGGTGGTCCATGCGGGCGCCAGTTGCGTGACCACGCGGCCTTGCAGGCCATGTTGCTTCAGCAGCGCGTGAACATCGTCTTCGATTTGGCCCATGGCCGGACAGCCGCTGTAGGTGGGGGTGATGACGATTTCGAGCCCGGCTTCGCCGGTACGCACATCTCGCAAGATGCCCAATTCGCGCAAGGTGACGACCGGAATTTCCGGATCGGTCAGGCTCTCCAGCAATCCCCAAGCGCGGGCCTCATCGGGCGAGTGAGACGAAGATGCGTTGGGGGTCATGGGCTGGATTACCAAATCGCTTGTGGATGCGCACGGGCCAGGCTTTGCATTTCGGCCAACACAAAACCCAAGTGTTCAGAGTGAACCCCTTGTTTGCCTGTCGACACAAAACCGCCGGCCTCTGGGCGTTGCAGCCCGGCTTCTTGCAAAGCATCGTTCACGATCTGGTCCCAGTCTAGGCGCAACGACGCCATGTCGAGGCCAGTGCCGTTGGCTTGTGCGGCAGCCTCTGGGGCGCTCACGGCCCAAAACTCTTGGGTGTAAGGCATCAATTGGTCAACCGCGTTTTGGGCACGCTTGTGGGACTCGGTTGTGCCATCGCCCATGCGCACCAGCCAGTCTCGGGAGTGGCGCAGGTGGTAACGCACTTCTTTCAGGGACTTGGCCGCGATGGCCGCCAGTTGCGCATCTTGGGTGTGTTGCAGTTGGTCCCAAGCCAGCACCATCAAGCTGCTGTAGAAGAAGTTGCGCACGATGGTGACTGCGAAATCGCGATCGCCTGCGGCCGTGGCCGACATCAGGGGCTGGTGCGGCAATTCACAAAGTGTGTAGTTCTTGAAGTCAGGCACATCGCGAAAATACGCCAGCGTGTCTTCGGTCGCGCCATGGCCTTGCAGTTGCGCGGCGTGTTGGTACAGCATGCGGGCCTGGCCAATCAAATCGAGGCTGTTGTTGGACAGGGCAATGTCTTCTTCAAGGATGGGCGCGTGGCCGCACCATTCGGCATTGCGCTGACCCAAAATCAGGGCGTTGTCGGCGAGGTGCAGCAAGTAATCAATCGGGGCGTTCATGTTGCCGCTCACATGTGACCGACTTCGTCGGGAATGACGTAGAAGGTGGGGTGGCGGTAAACCTTGTCGCTGGCTGGATCAAAGAACTCGGGTTTGTCGTTGGGTTCGCTGGCCGAAATGCTTGCCGATGGCACCACCCAAATGCTCACGCCTTCTTGTCGGCGGGTGTACACATCGCGTGCCATTTGCAGCGCATGCGCCGAATCTGAAGCGTGCAGACTGCCGCAATGCTTGTGCTCCAAGCCTTGTTTGCTGCGCACAAATACTTCCCACAAGGGCCATTCTTTGAGTGCGGGGGTGCTCATGCTGCTTCCTTCAATTGGCGTGCTTGTTGTTTTTGGGCGTGGGCCAGTGCTGCTTCGCGCACCCAGGCACCGTCGTTCCAAGCTTTGACGCGCGCACCCAAACGTTCTTTGTTGCAAGGGCCATTGCCGTTCACGGTGGCCCAAAACTCGTCCCAGTCGATTTGGCCGTAGTCATGCGCTTGGCGGGCTTCGTTCCACTTCAAGTCGGGGTCGGGCAAGGTCACGCCCAGCACTTTGGCTTGGGGCACGGTGGCGTCCACAAACTTTTGTCGCAGGTCGTCGTTGCTGATGCGTTTGATGCCCCAGCGCATGCCTTGCGCACTGTTCGGGCTGTCGCTGTCGGGCGGTCCAAACATGGCCAAGCACTTCCACCACCAGCGGTTCACGGCGTCTTGCACCATGGCTTTTTGCTCAGCCGTGCCTTGCATCATGACCAGAAGGGCTTCGTAGCCTTGGCGTTGGTGGAACGACTCTTCTTTGCACACCCGCACCATGGCGCGGGCATACGGGCCATAGGAGCAGCGGCACAGCGGCACTTGGTTCATGATGGCGGCGCCATCGACCAGCCAACCCACCACGCCCACGTCGGCCCAGTTCAAGGTCGGGTAATTGAAGATGGAGCTGTACTTGGCTTTGCCGGTGTGCAGGGCTTCCAGCATCTGGTCGCGGCTGGTGCCCAGCGTTTCGGCGGCGCTGTAGAGGTACAGACCGTGACCGCCTTCGTCTTGCACTTTTGCAATCAGAATGGCTTTGCGCTTGAGGCTGGGGGCGCGGCTGATCCAGTTGCCTTCAGGCAACATGCCGACGATTTCGCTGTGCGCGTGTTGGCTGATTTGGCGCACGAGGGTCTTGCGGTAGGCCTCTGGCATCCATTCGCGAGGCTCGATGCGGCCGTCGGCGTCGATGCGTGCGTCAAATTGCGCTTGCAAAGCGGCGTCTTGAGCGCTCAATGCTTTTGGGACGGCTTTCAGACCGGCTGACTGGGCGTCTTCGGTTTTGTCTGGAACGCTGAAAGATTGCGTGTACATGGGTTGCTCCTGCGCCGAACAGGACGGGATGATCGTGGCGCAAGAGTCAGTATATCAATTAACCGACCGTGCGGTCGGTTAATTTTGATGCGCATCCTCCGGATTTTCCCTGTGCAGGGCGGCGCCGAATCAGGACGATTCGACTTGCCAGCTTTTGCCCGTGCCGCGCGCCAAAGCAGGGCCCACCACATCCAGCGCTTGGCGAATCTGGTCTTTCAGGGTGAACGGGGGGTTGATGACGAACATGCCGCTGGCCACCAAACCACCTTCATCGCCTGCGCCACGGCCAATCGCCAAGGTGGCGTTGAGCCAAGGCTTTTGCGCTTGGTTGGCCAGGGTGCGCAGCCGGCGCGGCAGATCGTGGGCTTCTGGCCGAGGAATGATGGGGTACCAAACCAAATAAGTGCCAGTTGAAAAGCGTTTCAGGTATTCCTGAATCACATTGGCCACCTTGGCGTAATCGGATTTGATCTCGTAGCTGGGGTCAATCAGCACCATGGCGCGTTTCGAGCCTGAGGCCGAAGCAGGGGGTGGCAGCAGTTTTTTGAGCGCTTCAAAGCCGTCTTCGCGGCTGACGGTGATGGTGCGCCCAGCGCCCAATTGGGCGATGTTGGAGATCAGCGACTTGCTGTCCGTGGGGTGCAACTCAAAGAGGCGCAGGCGGTCACGCGACTCGTGACGCATCAGTTTGTGCATCAAAAAGGGCGAGCCAGGGTAGATGCGGGCTTGGCCGTTGGGGTTGAAACTGGCGATTTGCTCCAAATAGTCTTGCACTGGTTCGGGCAAAACATCGCGTTTTTCAACTTCGGACAGCAGTTTGAAGAGCCCATCCTCTGCTTCAGCGCCTTTTTGGGAGTAATCCCCATCCAGGCGGTACAAGCCGGCCCCGGCATGGGTATCAATGAGGGTGAGGCCCGCCTCTTTTTGCATGAGGTGGCGCAGGGTGGCCAGCAAGGTGATGTGTTTGAGCACATCCGCATGGTTGCCGGCATGGAAAGCGTGTCGATAACTGAACATGCTCCGATGGTAACCAATAAGCCCCACAAGTCCTTGATTTTTTGTATAATGGAAGGCTTCGCAGCGCTTTGTGGTCCCGCGGCGAAGACGTCAAGATCTCTCAGAGAACTGGGCAAACTGCCACCTAAGAGGTTCCCAACAGAGGAACACCGACCGTGGAAAAGGACCCGACAAACCTTTCTTTAAAGAGAAAACTCATGACTACAACTTTCAGCGCCAAACCCGCTGAGGTCGTGCACGAGTGGTTTGTGATTGACGCGACCGACAAGGTCCTCGGACGAGTAGCCAGCGAAGTTGCTCTCCGTTTGCGCGGCAAACACAAGGCCATTTACACGCCTCACGTCGACACCGGTGACTTCATCGTCATCATCAATGCTGCCCAGCTCAAAGTGACTGGCACCAAGACCATCGACAAAGTGTATTACCGTCACTCGGGCTATCCCGGCGGTATCACTGCAACCAACTTCCGCGACATGCAAGCCAAGCACCCTGGCCGCGCACTCGAGAAGGCTGTCAAGGGCATGCTGCCCAAGGGCCCACTCGGTTACGCCATGATC